>NZ_QRQA01000008.1:0-140774 GCF_003475755.1 Mitsuokella sp. AF33-22
CCCGACACTCAGTGGCGTTTTTCGCCCGGCGCTAACACGGTCATATTGGGGACGGAAAGATTCTGATTTCAGGCATAGACAATGTGATCCGTGTTCGCACGGGTGAAGAGGGTAAAGCCGCAATCAAGCGGTCAGCACTTTCCTGAAAAAAGTAAAACAAAGACGTGTTAAGATGTCCTCAAAAGCTAGTACGTATTTGGATAAAATAAAAGGAGAATTTATTATGGTTAACGAAACGATATTAACGTCTGTCCGCATCATCACCAGTGAAAATCGCTTTGAAGGATTGAAGGTCGCCCTAGAGGGAATCGGCATCACTGGTATGACGGTGCGCCGCGTTCTCGGCTATGGACATGAAAAAGGGCATGCGCACGAGTTCCACAATCCGGAGATTTCTTCGAACCTCCTGCCAAAGCTTGAAGTCGAAGTCGTCGTTTCGAAGATTCCACCAGAAAAAGTCGTGGAGACTGCGACAAAGGTGCTTCATACCGGGAAGTTCGGCGATGGCAAGATCTTCATCAACAAAATCGATGACGTCGTCAAGATCCGCACTGGGGAAAGAGGATATGATGCGCTGCAGGATGAAACGTAATCACCTTTGTGCATCCGTCTAAGAAAGGGGCTACTCTATGAGAAGACCATATAAGCGTTTTTGCCCTTTATAAACGTATTGTTGGTCATACCTGTGAATGTCAATGAAAAAATGAGCCGTGTGCGAACGAAGAACTGAGCCACCTTGGACCAGCTTTGTTTTCATATCTATGGAATATGTTCGTCTCCATCCGCACTATTGATAAACGAAATTTTATGATGGAAGCCCGCCTTGTCCTGCCAGGAACAGCAGGAGAAGGCGGGCTTTTTCTATACCTGCTGAAAAATTGAACGTCTTGTAGGGGGGACATATGTGCTATAATTCATCTTAATGGTATGTTAATAAATTTTTAAAAGTAGTGGGAGGATATGGACATGAAAACGTTCAATCGGGGAAATCTGACAACTGCTGTTTTACTGGCGCTTACCATCGGGATGAGTCAGCCTGTATTTGCATCGGATACGGTTTATGAGAATGCTGCAACCAAGTCAGCTGACTTAAGCGATGTTTCTGTCAGCGATACCTTGTCATCTGTACGGGCAAGATTATAGCGACGGGGGCTGACAATCAGAGCATTAAACTTGCAGATACGCGGAATGGTGGAACCGTATACAATGTCTTTGCCTATAATGGAGGCACTATTCAATTGGGTGATGCGAATACCAAATCCGTTACAATAAATTCTACCGGTGAAAATGCTTATGGCATTATGGCATTTGAAGATGGTGATTATAAAAAAACGAATCCAGGTACTCCCTCTAAGGTAGTAGTTAATGGCGATACCTTGACGATTAACGTTCACGGGACAAAATGGGCTATTGGCGCTCAGGCACAGAGTAATTCGAACAATCCTGCTTCTGTTATCGATATCAATACGAAAAATACCATCATCAACGCCTCTACTGATGTGGATGCCAGCACGCTGAAAGATGGTGATGAAAATCCGGCTATTGGCTTAATCAGCTATTCCGGCTCAACAGTAACGATTCACAACAACCTTACGATCAACGCGCCGACGGCCATCAGCACGCGCGGCCATTCCACGGTAACCATCAATCCTGAAGGAACGGAAACGGTCAAGCTCAATGGCGATATTTCTTTTAACTATGATGCCAAAACTTCTGGTACGAGCATTGATTCCACTGTCGATATCAATTTGACGAATGCAGAATCTTACTTGAACGGCAATATCATCAAGACAGGTAATCCTCCGGAAAATAAGATTACGGTGAAGGATATGAAGCTCACCGCCAGTAACGGCGCCGTATGGAACACGACCAAGAACAGCTTTGTCAATCAGCTGACGCTGACGAACGGCGGCCAGGTCAATCTGTCCGGGGACGCACATGAGGTTGATGTCCTGGACAGCCTGACGAGTAACGGCGGCGTGGTGACGACGGACAGCCTGGACAGCCAGTTAAAACTCGCTTCCGGTGCGCAGAAGGCAGTGAAATCCCTGACCGTAAAAGGCAGCGGCAACCTGGCCGATGCGATTGCGGCAGATGCTTCAGTGGCGCAGAAGCTGGCCAACGTCGTTACCAGTGAAGATACGCAAAAATCTTTGGCGACGCAGGTAACGACGGATGAAGGCCTCATTGCGGGCGCGTACAATGGCACGATCAATGCCGATGGTACCGTGACGGGCCATCAGGCCATCAATACGGGCAACAGTGCCATCAGCAACATGGCGGCGATTTCTTTGATGACCTGGCGCCAGGAAAACAACGATATGAACAAGCGGCTGGGGGAACTGCGTGACAGCAAGGGCAAGGAAGGTACCTGGTTCCGCATGGCGCGCGGCGAGATGAAGTATGGCGAGCAGAACGTCAAGAACCAGTACAATTATTATCAGCTCGGCTGGGACACGAAGGTATCACCAACCTGGACCGTAGGCGGCGCCCTGACGTATACGGACGGACAGAGTTCGTTCTCCGGCGGCAATGGCACCAATAAGCACACGGGCTTTGCCATTTATGGCAGCCAGCTGCAGAATGATGGCAGCTTTATCGACCTCATCGGCCGTTTTGCTCATATGAAGAACGAATTCAGCACGGTGACGGGTGCCGGCAACGGCAGCTATGATACGAACGGCTTCAGCCTCAGTGCAGAATACGGCAAGCGCTATCAGCAGAGCGGCAATTTCTGGCTTGAGCCTCAGGCTGAATTGACGTATGGTCATGTGACGTCAGCGGATGTGACGAGCAATCGCGGCGTTCATCTTCATCAGGACAGCCTGGACAGTCTCGTGGGACGCCTAGGCTTCTCCGCCGGCCAGGATATCAAGGCGGGGAATATTTATGCACGGGCATCATATCTCCATGAGTTCCAGGGGGATGCCGATTCCAATATGACGTACGGTTCGGTCAACACGCCGTTTATGCGTGACCTTGGCGGCAGCTGGTGGGAGTTCGGCCTTGGCACGAATTTGAATTTCGGCAAGGACAGCCATTTCTATCTCGATGTCGAGAAGAGCACGAACGGCGATGTCACGACGCCATGGCAGTGGAATGTCGGCTTCCGCGTGGCCTATTAAACACATACCTTGTTCAAACCGCTCTATCCTGTGTGTGGCAGGATAGAGCGGTTTTTCTTTTTCATTATGTTTTGTTTAACGCCTGTTTAAAGGCAGCTTTTATACTTTGCTTTAGTTAAGACATTATTGCTTAGTGAGAGGTGAAGCAGGCGTGAAGAGAAACGATATTGCAGGGCTGCTGATTTTTGGTCTCGTGCTCTATATGCTGGGAAACTGGGCCTTGCCAATAACGGACCCGGTGGAGTCCAACTATGTGGAAACGGCCAAGGAGATGATCCAGGCCGGTGATTATCTGTCGCCGCGGATTTTTGGCAATTACTGGTACGATAAACCCATCTTGTTCTATCTGCAGCTTATTGCAGCCTTCCAGGTATTTGGCATGACGGACTTTGCGGCCCGCTTCTTTCCGGCGGTCTTTGCCGTGACCGGTCTCATCATGACGTATGCCTTTGCGACGAAGCTGTACAGCCGCCGCGTCGGACTGATGTCGGCGGTGTTGCTCGGGACATCGGTTGAATACTGGTACCTTGGGCATGCGGTCATCACGGATATGACACTTTGGGTGACGGTCAGCGCAACGCTCATGAGCTTTTATGCCGGCTATGAAAGCGGCAAGGCAAAATATTATTATCTGGCCTTTGCGGCCGCAGGCATTGCCGTTCTTGACAAAGGCCCGATCGGCCTGGCGCTGCCGGGCCTCGTCATCCTGCTGTTCCTGCTCTGGCAGCGCTGCCTGCCGATGCTGCTGAACATCCACCTGCTCGGCGGCTTCATGCTCTTCCTCGGCGTCGTCAGTCTCTGGTATGCGCCCATGTACCTGCTGCATGGCAGTGATTTTCTCGATACCTTCCTCGGTGTGCACAATGTCCTGCGCGCGACGGTGTCGGAGCATCCACGCAACAACGTCTGGTATTATTATCTGCTGGTGTTCCTGGCGGGCTTCCTGCCGTGGTCGCTGGCCGTACTGCCGGCGTTCTTCAAGCGCCTGTTCAAGCGGGAACTGCATCTGCCGACGGACGAGCGCGAGCGCTTCCTCGTGGTCTGGGCGCTGGCTGTCTTCGTCGCATTTGAATGCATGGCGTCGAAATACATGACGTATACGTTCCCGTATATGATGCCGCTGGCCATCCTCATGGGCCACTACTTCCTCGCACATGAGACGATGTTCTGGCGCCTGGCCAAGGGTATGGGCGTGATCTATCTCATTTCCGTGTTTACCATCCTGCCGTTTGCGCTGCAGAAGAATTCGGGACAGGGCGTGGCTGAAATTCTGCAGCAGCAGAGCCAGCCGGACACGGTCGTCGTGACTTACGGCATCCGTTACCCGGTTTCCATCGCGTACTACAGTGATTTGCGTCCGGCCCGCCTGATGCAGACGGAGGCCGATATCGAGGAAGTGCGTCCGCACAAGATGAGCTGGACGGCGACGAACATCATGCCGTTTGCGGCCGTCGAGGATATGAATCTGCAAAAGGACACGCTGCTCGTGACCGACTGGGAACATGCGAAGGAACTTGGCACGAAGGTTCCGGGGGCTTGGCAGGAAGTCGGCAGCAGTTATGATTATGTGGTCTATCGCTTGAAGCCCGATGTATCGTATGATGGACATGTCGAGCTGCCTGGCAGGAAAAACGATATATCCTATGGAATCTTAGAACAGTATCTGTTGGGAACCCAGACAAACAAGCTGCAGGATTCCTGATGCATCAGGTATTTTGAAAGGATGAATCGTATGAGATTGCGTGATCTCTCCGTGCGCCACCGGCTGCTATTCAATAATGCCATCATGGTCCTCATCCCCGTCATGCTGCTCGTCGGTATTGGCAGCTGCATCTTTCATGGGCTGCGTGCGACCGGTAATTTCCGGGAGCGCGAAATCGAGATTCTCTGGCCGGAGGCAGGCGATACGGTCCCTGTCCTCATGGGGGTCAGTCATCTTTTTTCCAATGTGGCTGGCGGTGAGCATGAGATTCTTGACCGCCACATGCAGTCCATGGAAGACCTGGGCATCCGTATCGCTGTCATCCGCGATGGCGAACTGGACTATGAGACGGACCCTGGCAGCGCACAGGAGCTGATCGCGGCATCGTATCAGGCAGCACCGGGCGATGGCAATGTGATGCGCTGGGATGATGCAGGACTGGTCTACCGTTACATTTCCGGGGACAAGAAATCCGTGGCCGTGGCGATGGGACCCGTTCCCTTCCATATTGGTGCGGGGTATTTTCCGCCGCATATGGGGCTTGTATGGCAGGTCCTGGGCTGGGGCATCCTGCTGCTGGCCGTGGGCATCATTATTTTTGTCGGGTCGTTCCTCGTTCGGCGGATGTCACGTGATATCGTCCAGCCGCTTGAGGATTTGCAGCGGTCTGCCCGTCGCATCGGTCAGGGGGATTACGACACGCCGATACAGAGTCATGGCACCGACGAGCTCGGCGAGACGGCCGTCGTCTTTGAGGAGATGCGCCGTCAGCTGCAGGCCGGCCGCAAGCTGCGCGAGCAGTATGAGAAGAATCGGCAGGAGCTCTTTGCGGGCATCGCCCACGACCTGGCGACACCGCTGACCAAGATCCAGGGCTATACGGGCGGTATACTCGACGGCATTGCCAATACGCCGGAAAAGCAGAGGCACTATCTCGAGCTCGTTTACCATACGAGCCAGAGCATGGAGAATATGGTGCATGAGCTCTTCCTGCTCTCGAAGCTGGAACTCGGCAAGGCTTCGTTCCAATGGGAAAATGCGGCGCTGGTACCGTTCTTGCGGCAGTATGTTTCACTGCAGGCCGAGACGCTGCGCGATCAGGATTTCTCACTGACGTTCGAGAATGAACTCGGGGCAGACACGGCTGTAGTGCGGCTTGACCGCATCCAGTTCCAACGTGTCCTCGACAACCTGCTCAGCAATGCGATAAAATATAAAAGTGACAGTGCTGGCAGCCTGATCCTGCGTCTGCAGGCAAAGGACGGCGGCTATCTTCTCGAGGGCGAGGATCGCGGACGCGGCGTCGCCAAGGAGGACCTCGGCCGGATCTTTGAGTCATTTTACCGCACGGATAAGGCCAGGGCCGGCGTCGCCAAGGGCAGCGGGCTCGGGCTTGCCGTTACGGCACGGATTGTTGAAGCGATGGGCGGCCGCATCTGGGCGTGCCCGTCCCTGCCGCAGGGGCTCTGCATCTGTATTTGGCTGCCGAAAAAAGCAAAGAGCGCACGGCAGCAAGAGGGAAAGGTGTGAGTGAGCATGAAAAAGATTCTGATCGTGGAGGACGACCGCGAGATTGCGGAATTGGAACGGGACTATCTGGAGGCATCTGATTTTGAGGTGATCATCGAGGAAGATGGCATCAAGGGTCAGGATGCTGCCTTGAACGGCGGTTTTGATCTCGTGATCCTGGATCTCATGCTGCCGCATATCGACGGCTTCAACCTTTGCCGCCGCATTCGCACCAAGCTCGATATTCCCGTCATCATCGTTTCAGCGCGCCAGACGGATATCGACAAGATTCGCGGCTTCGGGCTCGGGGCGGACGATTACATGACGAAGCCTTTCAGCCCCGGTGAGCTCGTGGCGAGGGCCAAGGCGCATCTCGCGCGTTACGAGCAGCTCAAGGGAGCCGGCAAACCGGGCGCAGAGCAGCTGACCTGCGGAGAACTCGTCCTGGAGCCCGGCTCCCGCCGCGTATTCTGCCGGCAGCAGGAGGTCCATCTGACGAATCGGGAATTCGAGCTCCTGCAGTTCTTCATGGAAAATCCCGGCATCGTTTTTTCGCGGGAGCATTTGTTTGAACGCATCTGGGGCGTCGATGCGCTGGGCGACAGTGCTACGGTCGCCGTTCACATCAACCGGATTCGAGAGAAGATTGAAGAGGATCCTGCTCGTCCCTGCTATATCGCAACGGTGCGCGGGGCAGGATATCGTTTTCATAAAGATTAAAAGAAGAGACATATATTGATAGAAAAGAGGGCTTTATTGTGAATATCTTAGTGACAGGCGGTGCGGGCTTCATCGGCTCTCATCTCGTGAGGACCCTGCAGGCGGCCGGTGAGCAGGTGACGGTGCTCGATAATTTCAGCACGGGCCTCCTTGCAAATCTGCCGGCGGCGACGAAGGTCATCGAGATGGATGTCAACAGCCCGGAACTTGCGACGGTCTTTGACGCCGGTCATTTTGATGCCGTCGTTCATCTGGCTGGCCAGACCACTGTTCATATCTCAATGGAGAATCCCTCGCTCGATGGAGAGGAGAATGTCATCGGCTCCATCCATGTCCTGGAGCAGGCTCGGCGCCATGGCGTACAGCGCGTGATTTTTGCGTCGACGGCGGCCAGTTACGGCGATGTGGCGGAAGACCGCCTGCCCATCGTGGAGTCGGAGCCGCTGGCGCCGATGTCCTTTTACGGTTTGTCCAAGGTGACGGTGGAACATTATCTGCATCTCTACCAGCAGGCATTCGGGCTCGGCTACGTCGTCCTGCGCTTTGCCAACGTTTACGGGGAGCGTCAGGGTGACGGCGGCGAAGGCGGTGTCATCAGCATCTTTGCCAAGCGCCTTGCGGAGGGCAAGGGCCTCACGATTTACGGCGATGGTCAGCAGACGCGCGACTTCATCTATGCCGGCGATGTGGCGGCGGGAATCCATGCCGCGCTTACGACTGAGCATGTCAACCACACGTATAACCTCTCGACGCAGAGCGAGACAAGTCTCAATGAGCTCGTAGAGATCCTGGGCAAAGTGGCAGGCAGAACGATTTGCCCGACGTATCAGGCGGCACGCCCCGGCGATATCTACAAGTCGCTGCTGGCAAACGGTCGTGCACGCCGTTCGCTTGGCTGGGAGCCGCGCGTCGGACTGCAGGAAGGCCTGCGCCGCACGTATGAATATTTCTGCCATCAGCAGGCGCATGCAGAATGAAAAAAGCTTGACCGTATCTGACGGAATAATAAAAAGGTGCCATCGTTTCACCTAGTTTGAAACGATGGCACCTTTTTCCGGCTTGAATCAGTGAAGCTTATGGCTGCTGCGCAGGGAGAACGCAATCTCGTTGATGTGCGTGACCGGCGGCTCTTCGAGCGGAGCATCGACAATCTCGATCTGACCCAGCATATTCTGAACCTGTTCGCGGATGCTGGCGAGATACGTCTCACGCAGCATTTTCTGTTCCGACCGTTCCGCGTCGTTCAGGCCCGTGGACCGCTGCTTGCGGGAAAGCTCGTTGATGCGGGCGATGAGTTCTTTCGTGATCATTGTGATAATCCTTTCTTACACTTCTTGCGTTTCCTTTATTATAAAAGAATCACGGCGAAATGCAAGACTTTCTTGAACGTCCGGAACGATTTTTTGCAGCGTTTTTCATGACGGCCGGCCTCTCCTGATGTGCGTTGACAGAGGCGGCTTTGCTTTGTTATACTGGGGTAGCAATCAATATATAGTGTTAAAAGATAATTATTTTAACAATAAACACAACATCTGGTTTAGGAGAGTACCATGGATCGTATTGTCGCAACGTCTGCTTTCCAGCAATTGCTGGAAGAACTTCACATCCCGGATATGGCCGGCTGCCTGGCAGGGATTGAGCAGGATTTTCCGGAGGCAGCTGCCGAGTATCCGGCTTTTCTCGAGAAGTTCACGTCCTTCCATAAAACGCGGATGACGGCGGCCGATGAGTTGCGCGCGCTCGTGCGTGCAGCCGTCGAGATGGTGCGGCCGGAGTCTCCCTGCTGGGACTTCATTGCCGCGCGCCTGCTGGCACACGAGGCTGCATGGAAGCTCTCGCAGGAAGAGGCGCGCCGGGGAATACGGGATTTCTACGGCAAGCTTTGCTATCTGGAAGCGGAGGGCCTTTACGGCAGCTATATCCTGGAGCATTATACGCAGGCGGAGCTGCAGCAGGCAGCGGGATTCCTCGATGCCGGGCGCAATGCGCTTTACACGTACGCGGGACTCGACTTTCTGCTCTCGCGTTACGTCATCCATGACCATCAGGGCACGGCGCTCGAGTCGCCGCAGGAGATGTATCTTGGCATTGCCCTGCATCTGGCCATGCAGGAGGACAAGGCCGTGCGGCTCGAGTGGGTCCGGGAATTTTACGACATGCTGAGCCTGCAGCAGGTCACGATGGCCACGCCGACCCTGGCCAATGCGCGCAAGCCGTATCATCAGCTGTCGAGCTGCTTCGTCGATACGGTGCCGGATTCTCTTGAGGGAATTTACCGCAGCCTGGATTCGTTTGCCAAGGTCAGCAAGTGGGGCGGCGGCATGGGCCTTTATTTTGGTAAGGTCCGAGCGACAGGCTCGGCCATCCGCGGCTTTGAAGGAGCTGCAGGCGGCGTCATCCGCTGGATCAAGCTCGTCAACGATACGGCTGTGGCTGTCGACCAGCTCGGCGTGCGTCAGGGCGCCTGTGCCGTCTATCTCGATGCCTGGCACAAGGATCTGCCGGAATTCCTGCAGCTGCGCACGAATAACGGCGATGACCGCATGAAGGCGCACGATATCTTCCCGGCCGTCTGTTACCCCAATCTGTTCTGGCGCACGGCCAGGGAGAACCTCGATGCGCTGTGGCATCTCATGGATCCGCATGAGATCGAAACGGTCATGGGCTATGCGCTCGAGGATTCCTGGGGCGAGGAGTGGGAACGGCGTTACCGGGCCTGCGTGGAAGAACCGCGCATCGCGAAGCGCACGATTTCCATCAAGGAAATCATCCGCCTGATCCTTCGCTCAGCGGTGGAGACGGGAACGCCTTTCGCGTTTAACCGCGATACGGTCAACCGTCTGAACCCAAATCCGCATGCGGGCATCATTTACTGCTCGAATCTCTGCACGGAAATCGCGCAGAACATGTCGCCGGTGGAGACGGTCCGCACCGATATAAAGACGGAAGAGGGCGATACGGTCGTGCAGGTCACGACGCGCCCCGGTGATTTCGTGGTCTGCAACCTCGCAAGCCTGAATCTTGGCCGCATCGATGTTACGGATGAGCAGGCCGTGAAGAACGTTGTGCGCACGGCTGTGCGGGCACTCGACAATGTCATTGACCTCAATGAGGCACCTTTGCCGTACGCGGCTCTGACGAATGCCAGATACCGCAGCATTGGCCTGGGCGTATCGGGCTATCATCACATGCTGGCACGTCACAGGATCCGCTGGGAGAGCCAGGAACATCTCGATTTTGTCGACAAGGTGTTTGAGCAGATTAATTTTGCAGCGATTGAGGCCAGCAGTGATCTCGCCAGGGAAAAGGGCAGTTACCGGCTGTTTCCCGGCAGTGACTGGCAGACGGGCCGCTATTTTGAGAAGCGGGGCTACACGTCGCCGCGCTGGCAGGAGCTCAGGCATCGCGTCGCCGCGCAGGGCATGCGCAATGCGTATCTCCTGGCCGTGGCACCGACGAGCTCGACCTCCATTCTCGTCGGTACGACGGCAGGCATCGACCCCATCATGCACCGGTTTTTCCTGGAGGAGAAGAAGGGCACGATTCTGCCGCGCATCGCACCGGATCTCGGCAAGGCGACGTACTGGTATTACAAGAGCGCGCATACCATTGACCAGACCTGGTCAATCCGGGCGGCAGGCGTGCGCCAGCGCCATATCGACCAGGCTCAGAGCGTCAATCTCTACATCACGAACGACTATACCTTCCGCCAGGTCCTCCGCCTCTACCTGGAGGCGTTCGAGGAAGGTGTCAAGACCATTTATTATGTGCGCAGCAAGGCCCTCGAGGTGGAGTCCTGTGAGAGCTGTTCTTCGTAACGCGATGCAGGGCCTTGCAGGAAAAGCAGCACGATTTTGCATCTGTCAGTATCTGTCAGGAAAGGAAAAGCAGTATGGATGAATTGCAGAAACGCCCGTTGTTCAATCCGGGCGGCGATATCGACGTGACGCACCGCCGGCTGATCGGTGGCAACACGACGAATATGAACGATTTCAATGAGCTCAGGTATACGTGGACGGCGGACTGGTACCGTCAGGCCATGAACAATTTCTGGATTCCTGAGGAAATCAATCTCGGGCAGGATGTCAAGGATTACCGCCAGCTGCCGCCGGCAGAACGCCGGGCTTACGACAAGATCCTTTCGTTTCTCGTCTTCCTCGATTCAGTCCAGAGTGCCAACCTGCCGAATGTCTCGGCTTATATCACGGCGAATGAAGTCAATCTCTGTCTCTCCATCCAGTCCTTCCAGGAATGCGTCCATTCGCAGAGCTACAGCTATATGCTCGATTCCATCGCCAGCCCCGATGAGCGCCGGGCCATTATTTTTCAGTGGAAGGATGACGAGCATCTGCTCACGCGCAATACCTTCATCGGCAATCTCTACAATGAGTTCCAGCAGGACCGTTCGCGCCGGAATTTCCTGCGCGTGCTGGTCGCCAACTACATCCTCGAGGGCATTTACTTTTATTCGGGCTTCATGTTTTTCTACAACCTCGGGCGCATGGGGCGCATGCCGGGGTCCGTACAGGAGATCCGCTACATCAACCGCGACGAGAACACGCATCTGTGGCTCTTCCGCAATATCCTGCTGGCCCTGCGTGAGGAGGAGCCCAAACTCTTTTCGACGGAACATGAGGAAATGATGCGCGCGATGATCCGGGAGGGCGTGCGCCAGGAAATCGCCTGGGGTATGTACGCAATCGGTGACGAGGTCGAAGGGCTCAGCTGCCGGATGATCGAGGACTATGTCCGCTACCTCGGCAACCTGCGCGCCAAGAGCATCGGCCTCGGCACGCTTTACGAGGGATATGAGCAGGAACCCTCCTCCATGCGCTGGGTCAGCCAGTACGCCGACCCCAATTTCGTCAAGACGGACTTCATCGAGGGCCGCAGCACGGCGTACGCCAAGAGCACGGCACTCGTCGACGATTTATAATGTATTCATATCCTGCACAATTATGCATGCAAAAAGCACGCCGTGTGGCGTGCTTTTTGCTATATGAAGGGGACAGGGGGCGAAGTTAAACAAGAATCTCTGAGAAATGCTCGACGATGCGGTCAGCCTGACTGAGGTCCTGCTCGCCGGAATGAGGGTTGTGGAAGGCGATGCAGGTCATGCCCGCAGCCTTGGCCGCAGCGATGCCGGCTGTGGCATCTTCCACGACTGTGCAGTCACATGGCGGTATGCCCAGCCCTTCAGCAGCCTTCAGGTAGATATCGGGACATGGCTTGCTGTGCGGCAGTTCCGCACCGCTGACGATGGTGTCGAAGTAGGACCGGATGCCAAAGCGGTTCAGTACCATCTCGATGATATTGCGGCCGGATGAGGAGGCCAGTCCAATGCGGAACTTCTTGTCGCGTAAGCGCTGTAAAAGCGCGGTTACCCCGGCGATGGGCTGAATGGAAGGATCGTGTATAAGCCGGTCGATATAGCGCTGGTGCTTAAAGGAGGCGAGCTCCTGCCAAGTGAGTCCTTCCTGGGGATGCGCAAGCAACGCCTTGGTAAAGAGATCCTTGCTCGTGCGGCCGGCAAAGGATGGCAGTTCCTCCGGAGGGAACGGTATGCCGAAATGACGGAATGTCTCAAGTTTTACTTCAATGTGCAGCGGTTCGCTGTCAATGAGGACTCCGTCCATATCGAATATGAATGCTTTCATGCCTGTTCCTCCTTGTTCTCTTCAGGATCTTCGAAGCCGATTATGATGGTGGCAATGAACGTGGCGACGGAGGCAATCACGAGGGTGATGAGCGCCTGCAGGATAAAGTTTTCATCTTCACCAATCCACATAGCCATGCTCAGGAGCCCTGGTGTGACATAGATGAATGCCTTGAGCTTCACAAAACCGGCGAAGAGTGCGGCGATGCCGCTGCCAATCATGCAGCCGTACATCGGACGTTTGAGCTTGAGGTTGACACCGTACATGGCAGGCTCTGTGATACCGCCGAGATAAGCGGTCATACTGGAAGAGAAGGCCAGGGATTTCAGGGTCTTGTTCTTCGTCTTCCAGGCAACGGCCAGGGCGGCTGCCGCCTGAGACATGTTGGAACAGAGTGCGACCACGCGGATGACGGGGTCAAAACCCTGCTGGGCAACGAGCATGATGCTGATCGGACTCAGGGCCTTATGCAGTCCAACGGAAACGAGCCAGGGGTAGAGAGCCGCCAGGATGGCCAGTGCAACAGCTCCGAGGGCTCCGTAGATGAACATGCTGCCATCGGCAATGGCCTGCGAGAGGAGATTGCCGAGCGGACCGATGCAGACGAGGGCCAGCGGTACGCTGATGAGGGCGATGAGCATGGGCTCGAGGAAGACCTTGACCATCCCCGGTACGATTTTCTTGACACCTTTTTCGATATAAGACATGATCCAGACGGATAACAGGACCGGGATTAAAGTAGAAGAATATTTGGCAAGCAGGACAGGTACACCGAAGAAGTCAATGGGATTCCCTTTGGCCACGAGCCCTGTCCAGGTCGGATGAACCATGGCCAGGCCGATGAAGCCGCCCATGAAGGCATTGCAGCCAAACATCTTGGCTGCGGAAAAACCAATGAAGGCCGGCATGAAGTAAAATCCTGTATCGAAAATCATATTGAGCAGGATGTAAGAAGATGATGTTTTGGTGAGCAACCCGCTCATGACGAGGACGAGCAGCAGGACTTTGCCCATGCCGCAGCCGGCCAGCAAGGGGACGACTGGGGCGATGGAACCAGTGATGGCGCCGAGAACGGCATTGACGATGCCTTTTTTCTTGGCAGGCGTGGCTGGCTTCGCTGCCTGGTCTTTTTGCAGCTGCGGATATTTCTGAATCAGAGCATCGTAAACGAGATCCACATCATTGCCGATGACCAGCTGATACTGACCGCCTTTCTTTACCAGGGACAGGACACCAGGAATGCTTTGTGCTTTGGCGTCATCGGCTTTTTTTTCGTCGCGCAGCGAGAAGCGCAGACGGGTAGCGCAGTGGACGACGGAACAGATATTGTCGGTTCCGCCGACGGCATCGACGATTTGATCAATCATTTTTGCATCCATGAAATTTCCTCCTTTTTGAGTGACATGATGCAGGGATTTTGCTTTCAGGAATAAATCAAATTGATGATATGGAGCAGGAGATAGCCTTGCTCACCATCTGTAATGGTTTTGCCGGTCTTTTCCTCTACATAATGGTTAATTGCTTTTACGCAGCGATAGGCGTCGTTGTATTGTGCTTTGCCAAGCTTATAAAAATAGTTGCTGTTGTCTTCCACCTTTTCAACTGTAAGTATGGTCCTTGTAAAAATTTGCAGATGACGGACCAGGCGCTGATAAAGCATCGGATTGGCCGTGACCTTATCCGGAAAGGACTGTCGGATGATGGCGAGTATATCCCGGACCATGCGCGTTGCTTTTACCGTTACCATCATTTGCTGATTGACGCTGGCGTTGACGATGTGGAGGGTGATGAAACCAACTTCGTCATCGGATATCGTCATCTGCAGATAACGCCGAATGATACCTACCGCTAGACGGGCCAGCCGATATTCCTGCGGGTAGAATTGCTTGATTTCCGGCAGTAGAGGATTGTGGCAGATGATGCCCTGCTTTTCCCGTTCGAGGGAAACGCTGATGTGATCGGTCAGCGTCAGATAAATGCTTTCATTGAGCTTTAGATTTGACGTTGCATGAATGTCTTGTATGAGTTCTTCCACGATTTCCAGGTAGACGGAGGGGATATCGTTGAGGATTGCCTGCAGCTTGGACTGGATGGATTTGTCCCGTAAGATGAAGAGCTTTTCAATGCGGTCTTTTTCGATGGTATCGCCGACGTGACGACCGAATGCCAAGCCCCGTCCAATCGCAATGATTTCTTCGTTCTTGTCGTCATGAGCCAAGATGACATTGTTGTTGTAGATTCGTTCAATTTTCACAATGGCATCCTTCCCTTCCATAATCAAAACTGCATTGCCTCGTCAAGCGCCTGGACGCTGCCTTCTGCCAGTGGTGTCAGGTGAACGTCCCGGGGATTCATGACAATGACCATGATGGTGGGATCGTAACCGGCTTTCCGGATGGCTGTCGGATCAAAGCGCAGGAGGGGATCACCGGCTGTAATTTGCTGGCCTTGCTGTGCGATGGGCTCGAAGCCCCGTCCGTTGAGCTCGACCGTATCAATGCCGACATGAATCAGGATTTCCAGTCCGTTCTCGCTCTTGAGTGTGAGGGCGTGTCCGGTCGGGAATGTTCCGGCCACTTCGCCGCTGACCGGTGCATAGAGAATTTTGCCTTCCGGCATGATGGCAAAACCATCGCCCATGCTCTTGCTGGCAAAGGCAGGGTCGGATACCTGATCGAGTGGCAGGTATGTCCCTTGAGCGGGGACGTAAAGGACATTGTCCTTGAGGATTTGCGGCCGCAGGGCCGGAGTCTTTTTCTTGAATAGATTGTGCCAGTTCATGATGTGTACCTCCAGTTTTCAGACATAATAAAAAGCAGGCATAACAAGATCGGCGGACGAAGCCCGTCTCGATCGCGGTTATGCCTGCTTTGCAGTAACATTCCTTGTATCTGTGCCAAGGATATCATTTTTTAGCTGTTTTGTCAATAATAAATTTTCAGATAATACAAACATAAGTTTTGTATTATTGATTATAGGTTTTTAGCATAGTATAATGTTGTTGTAATAATAAATCGGCATAGGAGGGCTTTTTCATGAGTATTCGCATTGGTATTCTGGGATATGGCAATCTGGGCCGCGGCGTGGAGTGCGCCGTGCGGGAGCATGAGGATATGGAGCTTGTGGCGGTCTTTACGCGCCGCGATCCGGCATCGGTCAAGATCTGGTCGCAGGATGTACCGGTTGTCAGCGTCAAGGATGTTGCAGCCTGGCAGGACAAGATCGACGTCATGATTCTCTGCGGCGGCAGTGCGACGGATCTGCCGAAGCAGACGCCGGAATACGTGAAGTATTTCAATGTCATTGACAGCTTTGATACGCATGCGCGCATCCCGGAGCATTTTGCTGACGTGGATAAGGCGGCCAAGGAAAGCGGCCATCTGGGGATCATCTCGGTGGGCTGGGATCCGGGCCTGTTCTCTCTGGCACGTGTCTACAGCAATGCGATTCTGCCGGATGGCAAGGATTATACGTTCTGGGGCAAAGGCGTCAGCCAGGGTCACAGTGATGCCATCCGCCGCATCAAGGGCGTCAAGGATGCCAAGCAGTACACGGTCCCCGTTGAGAGTGCTCTTGCGGCTGTGCGCTCCGGCTCGAATCCGGAACTCACGACGCGTCAGAAGCACACGCGCGAATGCTTTGTGGTCCTCGAAGAGGGTGCCGATGCAGCTTATGTGGAAAACGCCATCAAGACGATGCCGAACTACTTTGATGAGTACGACACGACGGTACATTTCATCAGTGAGGAAGAGCTCAAGAAGAATCACAGCGGCCTTGCGCACGGCGGCTTCGTTATCCGTTCGGGACACACGGGCCATGAGAAGGAGCATAACCATATCATCGAGTTCTCGCTGAAGCTCGACTCCAATCCGGAGTTCACGACGAGCGTCCTCGTTGCCTACGCCCGGGCTGCTTACCGCCTGGCCAAAGAAGGTCAGACGGGCTGCCGCACGGTGCTTGACATTGCGCCCGCTTATCTTTGCGAGCAGAGCGGGGAGGAGCTGCGCGCGCATCTGCTTTGATTCCATTTCCGATATCATCTGTAAAAAACGCTGCTGTGCCAGACGCTTGTCTGGTGCAGCAGCGTTTTTGCATCGCCTGCGCGGGCGGCAGTGCGTCAGGCGGATGCATCTCGATAGAGGTTCAGGCTGCTCTGGATGAAGCCCTGCATGGCCTTGGTGCGGTAGCCTTTGCGCTGCAGGGCGAGGAAGATCTGACGCTGGGCATTCGGGTCATCGAGCTTGTAGTAGACGAGTGCTTCGTTGGGCGCGGAAAGCCGCACGAGCGTATCCGTCAGGAAGGTGGCGCCGAGTCCCTGCCGGGCCATGTGATAAGCCGTCATGAGCTGGTTGAGGTAGAGGCGGATGTGCGGCGTCATGCCGTTGTTCTGGAACAGCCTGCGCGAACGGCGGAACATGTCGTTGCCTTTTCCGAGGATCAGGAAATCTGTATCCTGGAAAGCTGCGAGCGGTACGGCCGGTACATCGGAACGAAGGTGGCGGCCGAGCATGATGTCCTGCTGCGTCAGCAGATACGGGGAAAATTCCCGATTGATGGGCAGGAAGGCCGGCACGGACAGCAGCAGGTGATCCTGGTAAAAGGGAATGGTCTCGTAGAGCGATTCATCATAAACGCCGCTGTCGACGATGATGTCAAGTTCCTCTGTGGCGAGCTTGTTGAAGAGGTCAGCTGAGTCGGATTCCGTGACGGCAAGTGCGATATGCGGATGGCGGCTGCTGAAGGCCTCAATCATGGGCGGCAGGAAGCAGGAGGCGAAAAAATTCGTGCCGCCGAGCGAAAGGGTGCCGCTCTCAAGTCCTGCGAGGTCGTCACAGTAGCTTTTGAGATCTTTCTTGATGCGGAAGATGCGCTCCGCTGCTTCGATATAGGCCCGCCCGGCGTCGGTCAGCTGCAGAGGGCTCGTGCTGCGGTCAAAGATGGGCAGCCCGAGTTCTTTCTCGACCTTGCGCACGGAGGCGGAGAGTGCCGGCTGCGACACGAAGAGCTTGCGTGCGGCACCTGAAAAACTCTTTTCCTGCCAGACGGCGTAAACGTAATCCATTCCCTGCATATGAATATTCCTTTCTTTATACCATAAAATAAATCGATAGATATTATATTATTATATGTATTTGTTTATATAATATCAGAATGATAAGATGATAACAAGAACAGAGCAAGGGATGCCGGCCGCAGGAGCCGGCTGAAGGCATAAAGGAGTGTTCATCATGAAGACGATTGGCATTATTGGCGGTATGGGCCCCATGGCAACGGTAGACCTCATGAAGAAGGTCATCCTGGCGACGGATGCGCGCGAGGATCAGGATCATATTCCCATTCTCGTCGACAACAACACGAACATCCCCGACCGCACGGCTGCCATCATGGGCAAAGGTGAGAGCCCGGTCCCGGAACTGATGAAATCGGCCAATCGTCTGGCGGAGCAGGGGGCAGACTTCCTGATCATGGGTTGCAACACGGCGCATTACTTCCTGCCGCTCATGATGCCGTATCTCAAGGTGCCGGTCATCAACATGATTGAAGAGACGGCCAGATTCTGCGCGGAGCAGGGCTATCGTAAAGTCGGCCTGCTGGCTTCGGCTGGGACCTGTCATTCCGGCATCTATCAGCGCGCACTTGAACGCGCCGGCGTGGAAGTCGTCCAGCCGGCCGGTGCACAGGAGGAGGCCGTTCATCGCATGATCTACGACGGCGTCAAAGCCGGGAATCCGGATTTTGACACGACGGATGTACGCAAGGCTCTGTCAGACATGGCAGCCGCTGGCTGCGAGGCTTTCGTGCTCGGCTGCACGGAGGTGCCGGTGGCCGTCTCGATGTATCATCTCGAAGGGAACTTCATTGACGCCACGGAGGTCCTGGCGGAATGCGCCGTCGCAGCTGCAGGCGCCAAGGTCCTCTCGCATCTGCCGGTCCGCATGGCCGCAGCGAATTAAGGTCATATGTTACCATACGCATATTGGCAGGGGTGCTTTCGGCATCCCTGCTCTTTTTATGCATGGAGGCTGCATTGGGGCGTGCGGCTCGGTTGTCACGGTATGACAAAGCTGATATAATGATATTTTAGAAGAATTGTGAACCAAAGATCCTTGCGGGGATCTGCGCGTTGCGCTGGAATATGGAGTGTGAGTGAATTGTTAGATATCAAATTTGTCCGCGAACATCTCGATGAGGTTCGCCAGATGCTCAAGAATCGTTGCAATCCCCTGAACCTTGATGACTTTGAGGGCCTTGACAAGAAGCGCCGGGAGCTCCTGCAGGAATCGGAAGCTCTGAAGGGGCAGCGCAATGCGGTATCGAAAGAAATCAGCGTCATGAAGAAGAACAAGGAAGATGCTGAGGACAAGATCCGCGAAATGCGCGCCGTCGGCGAGAAGATCTCGGCGCTCGACAAGGAGCTCAAGAGCGTGGAGGCGCAGCTGCGCGACATCATGCTTCACATCCCGAACATGCCGCGCGAGGATGTGCCGATCGGCAAGGATGATACGGAAAATCCGGAAGTGCGCAAATGGGGCGAGCCGACGAAGTTCGATTTCGAGCCGAAGGCACATTGGGATCTCGGCACGGAGCTCGACATCCTCGACGCTGACCGTGCGGCCAAGGTCACGGGCGCGCGTTTCACGTTCTACAAGGGCCTCGGCGCCCGCCTCGAGCGCGCCTGCATCAACTTCATGATGGATCTCCATGCCAATAAGCACGGCTATACGGAGATGCTCGCACCGTACATCGCCAACAAGGACAGCATGACGGGCACGGGCCAGCTGCCGAAGTTTGCCGATGACATGTTCAAGCTCGAAGGCCTTGACTATTACCTCGTGCCGACGGCTGAGGTACCGACGACGAATTATCATCGCGACGAGATCCTCGACGGCAATAAGCTGCCGGAGTACTACAGCTGCTACACGGCCTGCTTCCGCGCGGAGGCGGGCAGCGCCGGCCGTGATACGCGCGGCCTGATCCGCCAGCATCAGTTCAACAAGGTCGAGCTCATCAAATTCGTCAAGCCGGAAACGAGCTGGCATGAACTCGATACGATGGTCGATGCGGCAGAGGATGTCCTGCGCCTCCTGGAGCTGCCGTACCACGTGGTCAAGCTCTGCACGGGCGATATGAGCTTCACGTCGGCGACAACGTATGACCTTGAGGTCTGGTTCCCGGCGCAGAACAAGTACCGTGAAATTTCCTCGTGCTCGAACTGCACGGATTATCAGGCACGCCGCGCCAACATCAAGTTCCGCCGCGATGCCAAGAGCAAGCCGGAATTCGTCCATACGCTCAATGGCTCGGGCCTGGCCGTTGGCCGCACGGTGGCTGCCATCCTGGAGAATTATCAGCAGGAGGACGGCTCCGTCGTTGTACCGAAGGTCCTTGTACCGTACATGGGCGGTGTAGAAGTCATCAGAAAGCCGGAATAATGGTATAGAAAAGCCTCCCAGCGTTTGCGGGGAGGCTTTTTTGAAGGGGGATTTCCATGAAGATTGTAGTTGGCATCACCGGGGCAAGCGGCAGTATCTATGCGCTGCGCCTCATTGACGTGCTCCGGGAAGCGGGGCATGAGATCCATGCCGTTGTGACGGACAGCGGCTGGCAGGTCCTGGACTATGAATGCCAGGTGAGCCGTGACGCGTTCAGCAGGCGGGTTGACGTGCTTTACGACAATCACGATGTCGGTGCCGCGATTGCCAGCGGCTCGTTCCGCATGCAGGCCATGGTCGTCCTGCCTTGCTCCATGCACACGGCAGGCTGTGTGGCTCATGGCATTACGGACAACCTGCTGACCCGGGCGGCCGACGTCGCGCTCAAGGAAGGACGTCCGCTCCTGCTCGTGCCGCGCGAAACGCCGATGCATGCCATTCATCTCGAGAATCTCCTGAAGCTTGCGCAGGCCGGCGCGCGCATCATCCCAGCCTGTCCGGGCTTCTACCATCGCCCGCAGAATATCGGGGAACTCGTCGACATGCTCGTCGGCAAAATCTGCGACCAGCTGGGGGTAGAGACAGACCTCTTTGCGCGCTGGCAGGGCTGATGACGACAGATTTCAGCGCGCGAAGCGCATTGCTTCGCGCTTGGCAAGCTGGTCGCAGCGCTCGTTGAGTTCGACGCCGACATGCCCCTTGACCCAGTGGAAGGTCACATCGTGGCTGGCGTAGAGTGCGTCGAGCTGTTTCCAGAGATCCTGGTTGAGGACGGGCTGCCCATCGGCCTTCTTCCAGCCGCGTTTTTTCCAGGCTGTGAGCCAATGGCGCGTAAACCCGTTCTTGAGGTATTGGCTGTCCGTGTAGAGGGCGATTTTTGCGGACTTCTGAGGGAAGGTGAGAGCGGCGATGGCTGCCGAAAGTTCCATGCGGTTGTTGGTCGTGCGTGGATCTCCGCCAGCGAGTTCCGTTATCTTCCCGGTGTGCACGTCGCGGATGACAGCGGCCCAGCCGCCGGGACCGTCCGGGTTGCGCAGGCAGGAGCCATCCGTATAGATGACGAAGTCCTGCTCGCTGTCCGGCCGCCCGCCTGCTTCGCTGGCTGACGACGGAACATTCGTGCTCCACCTCTTTCTGGCGGCCGTCCCTGCCGAGGCTGCCGGCGCACGGCGCGGGGCATCGCTGCCGTTCAGCCACTGCAGCGCTTCGGCGAGGTCCGTAAAGCTCTTGTAGCGGGCGGCGGGGAAGCCGTCCACCTGCTTTTTGCAATCGGCCCAGCTGTTGAAGACACCGGTCGTGCGGCCCACGCGCACGGCGTATACTTTTTTGGTCATATGATTCTCCTTTTACCGTGTTTTCTACTATTATAAGGCTTTCCGGCATGGAAAAGAAGTTGAAATTTCCGCCTAAAAATAGTAAACTTATCTTTACTAATTGTTTTTTGCTTGTTAAAATCATGATTATGGGAGAGAAGAGAAAAGGGGGCAGGAGATGCTGCTGAAGATACTGGAGGCAATCGGCTCATTTGTTCTTCGCAGGCTTGGGGAAATCGGCACGATTGTCATGCTTTACGGCGAGACGATGCGGGCGCTGCGCCACAAGCCGCGCATGCGCCATATCCTGAACCAGATGTCGCATCTGGGCGTGGATTCCCTGCTGATCGTGAGCCTCACGCTGCTCTTTACGGGTGTCGTCTTTACGCTGCAGACGGCCGATGTCCTCATTCGCTTTGGCGCACAGGGGACGGTGGGCGGCATCATATCCATCGCCATCGGCCGCGAGCTCGGCCCGGTCCTCGTGGCTGTCGTCTGCGCCGGCCGTGTGGGAGCCGCCATCACGGCGGAAATCTCGACGATGAAGGTCACGGAACAGATTGATGCGCTGCGTGTCATGGCCGTGAGCCCCATCGATTATCTGCTCGTGCCGCGCATGCTGGCCTGCATGATTGTCGTGCCGCTCCTGACCGTCTTTGGCGATGTCATCGGCGTGTTCGGCGGCTGGCTCATTGCCGTCTGCTATGAGGGCATCAGCTCGTATGCCTACATGAATTCCATCCATGTTTTCGTGGAATTGTTCGATCTGACAGGCGGCGTCATCAAAGCGGTGTTCTTCGGCAATGTCATTGCCGTGCTGGGCTGCTACTATGGCCTGCACTGCCCGGATGGGGCAGAAGGTGTGGGCCGGGCGACGACGAAGACGGTTGTCTCCTCGATCATCGTCATCTTCATCCTCAATGCCGTGCTGACATTCTTCCTGTATTGATCGGGGGCAGCTTATGATTGAACTCGTTGACGTATGCAAGCGTTTTGATGACAAAGACGCTTTGAAGCATATCAATCTGACCATCGAGGACGGGGAGACGCTGGCCATCATCGGTGGCTCCGGCTCCGGCAAGAGCACGCTGCTGCGGCTGCTCATCGGCCTCATCAAGCCGACGAGCGGCAAGATCCTCGTCAATGGCGTGGATATCGTGCCGATGGATGAGGAGGAACTCAACAAGGTCCGCCTCCATATGGGCATGGTCTTCCAGTATTCGGCTCTGTTCGATTCGATGACCGTCGGGGAAAACGTCGCCTTCGGCCTGCGCGAGCACACGAAGCTCAGCGACGCGGACATCCAGGCCATTGTGAAGGACAAGCTCCATCTCGTCGGCCTGGACGGTGTCGAGGACATGATGCCGAATGAGCTTTCAGGCGGCATGAAGAAACGCGTGGGACTGGCCCGTGCCATAGCGGTTGAGCCATCCGTCATCTTTTACGATGAGCCGAGCTCCGGCCTTGACCCGCTCATGACCGAAAAGATCGATGAACTCATCGTGAACACGCAGCAGGCGCTCTCGGTCACAAGTGTCGTGGTCACGCACGACATGGCCAGTGCCTGCCGCATATCGGACCGCATTGCCATGATTTATGAAGGAGAGCTGGTCGCCGTCGACACGGTTGAGCGGTTCAAGAAGATACAGGATGCACGGGTGCAGGCGTTCTTCCATACGCTGCGCACCGTCAAGTGAGTAAAGGGGGATAAGAGTTCATGACGACAGAGGCAAAGGTCGGTGCATTTACGGTGATTGGCATCCTGCTCTTTGCAGCGGTGGCAGCGCTCTTGAGCGGTGTTTCCTTCTCGGGAGAGAAGGGCTACACGCTTTATGCCGGCTTCAAGCAGGTCATCGGCGTGGAGCCGCAGTCCGTTGTACGGCTCTCTGGCGTGCCCGTGGGCAAGGTCAAGAGCATCCGCAATGAAGGCGGCGGCGTTACCGTCACGATGGAAATCCAGGGCAATGCCAAGATCCCGAAGGGCTCTCAGGTAACCGTCGGTTCCTCGGGCGTCATGGGTGATAAATTCGTCAACATCCTGCCCGCCAAAGACCAGGGAATCTACCTCGGCGACGGCGATTACCTGATCGGCCAGGAGGAAGAGGGGCTGGATTCCCTGATGGAGAAGGCCGGCGGCGTCCTTGACCAGGTGCAGGCTTTGCTCGATTCGATGAATCAGGTCATGGGCAATCCGGACTTCCAGCAGAATTTCCTGCAGATGGCCGTGAACATCCGTGAGATGACGGCGCATCTCGATGGCCTCGTGGCCGCCATGGAGCAGACCATGGTGAATAATCAGGGCAATATCGGCCAGATGCTGACGAACCTCAATATGGCGACGGCCAGCATGGACCGCACGATGCGTCAGGTCGAAGCCATGATGACCAATCTGGCTTCTGTCGGGGCAGATCCGCAGACCGCTGAGAATCTGCGGCTGACGCTCACGAACATCAAGGACGCCAGTGACCGCATCGCGCACATTGCGGAAAATCTCGATTCGGTGGCTGGTGACCCGCAGACGGCGGAGGATCTCAAGGCCACGGTCCAAAATGCGCGAAAGATGTCCGATAAGGCAGGAGATATGATGGGCAAGCTCGAAAACATCAAGGTAAAGCCTGCTGCGGATGTCCTTTACAGCGGCGCAAAGGATGACTGGCAGACGAACTTCAATGTGGAAATTGGCCCGGAGACAGGGAATTACCTGAGCCTCGGGGTAGATGATATCGGGGAAGGCAATCACGGGAACCTGCAGGTTGGCCGCAGGAGCGAGCATTTCGGCGTGCGCGGCGGCGTCATCAACGGTGATCCCGGGGTGGGGTTCGACGCCTATATGGGCAAGCGCTTCCAATTCTCGGCGGACACCTATGATTTCAACGATCCTTCCCTGAGACTCAGAGCTCAGTACGAGCTCAATGATGCAGGAACCTGGCTCATGGGCCAGTGGAATGATGTCAACGACAGCGACAAACGGGCGGCTTATCTGGGGATTCGCCAGACGTTTTGATGGATACGATTGTTCGATTGCATCTTCAAATGAAGCTTTAAGAAAGAGATGTTACATTTCTTTGAGGAGGAATTGACCTTGAACAAAAAAAACTGCTTCTATAAAAAACTGACGACTCTCATCACGACCGGCCTCATGACCATGATGGCCACGGGTACGGTCATGGCCGCTGATACGGTGCAGCTCGACCTGCACGACAGCGTGCAGATGGCACTGGAGAACAACCGCACAATCCGCCAGGCGCTGACGGATGTCGATACGGCAAAGTGGAGCCTTTCTTCGGCTCGCCGCACGATGGGCCCGACGCTGACGTGGACGACATCGGCAAACCGCATCGGTGGTGATTCTCTGGATAGTGCACATACTGCACATGCAGCTGGCTTGGGTCCTGCCTATGATTATGCATGGAATAACACGGCACAAGTGGGAATGCCGCTTTACAATGCAGCGGTCAGAGGACAGATCAATCAGGCCCGCTACGGCCTCAACGCGGCAGACCTGACGCTCGAGGAAACGAAACAGGCCATCCGCCTGCAGGCAACGTCGGATTACTATCAGATCCTGCAGTGCCGCAATCTCATCGATGTCCAGCAGGATGCCGTGATGACGCTCCAGGAACACCTCGACAATGTCAACGCGCAGTACCGTGTGGGTACCGTGGCGAAATCCGATGTGCTGGCCTCGCAGGTGCAGCTGGCCAATGCCCAGCAGTCGCTCGTGACGGCGCAGAACAATTACGACATTGCCGTCTCGACGCTCAACAACGTCATCGGCCTGCCAACGGATACGGTGCTCGATATCCGCGATCAGCTCAAGTACACGAAGTACGATCTGAGCCAGGATAACTGCACGGCCTACGCCCTGCAGAACCGCGCAGACGGCGCGGCAGCGCGCTATGCGGTAAAGAGGGCAGAGGCTGCTGTGCAGACGGCCAAGGCCGGATACCAGCCAACTGTCAACGCAGCTGTCAGCAAAGCCATTGGTGGTGAGAAGCCATTTGACAATGATCACACGAGCAGCGACAGCTGGTCGGCCGGTGTCAATGCCTCGTGGAATATCTTTGATAATGGTATAACTCAGGCCAGCGTCAATTCGGCCAATATGGCCCTGCTGAAGGCACAGGAGGCCTCGGCCCAGACGGATGACCAGATCCGCCTCGATGTGCGCACGGCTTACCTGGGGCTGCAGGCTGCAGAGAAGAACATTCAGACGACGTCCGTCGCTGTCACGCAGGCAGAGGAAGATTACAAGATTGCGCAGGTCCGCTACAGCGCCGGTGTCGGCACGAACCTCGACGTCATGGATGCCGAGGAAAAACTCACGACGGCCCGCACGAATTACTACACGGCCCTCTATAACTACAACACGAGCAAGGCATCCCTTGACAAGGCCATGGGCATCCCGGTTGACCTCGATGTCGTGAAGTACACGGCAGCCGAGGAGACGGGCAAGGCGGCTCCGCAGGCACGCAAGGATGCTGCGCTGAATGAGAACGCCGTCTTTGAGATGGCTCAGCTTGAGCAGCAGAAGAAACAGGCAGCAGAAGAAGCGAAGCAGGCAGAACAGGCACAGGCAGCAGCACCGGATACGACGGTACAGCAGGCTGCTGACAATGCCGACAGTTCGGCAGAGCCGGTTTCCAGCGAAACGGTCGCTGCAGATATGGCCAAGTGATCGCTTCGTTTCATCGCGGAACGATTGACCATATTAAGGAGCAGCTATCATGAAACGGAAAAACATCGGGATAGGCATCGGTGCACTCCTGGGTGTACTGATGCTGGTACTGGGCGGGATTTATTATTACGTGCAGACGGATGCCTTCATGCAGAAGGTGGAGCAGACGGCCTCGTCTGCTGCCAGCGATTCCCTGGGCGTCCCTGTAGAAATCGGTTCCGTGACCGTTGTCTCCAACCATGAAATTGAAATACAGGACCTGGCTATTTACGATAAACAGGCGGAATGCATCGCGCGGGCGAATAAAGCCCGCGTGGACTTCCGTCTGTTTTCTGCGTTTCAGGACCCTTCACATGCGGTGAAAGAAGTCACGCTTTCCGGTGTTCAAGGCAATCTGCGGCAGCGTGAGGACGGTACGTGGAATGTCGAGGACATCCAGACAAAATCCTCGACCAGCGGCTCGTTCTATGGCCTGGTACGCCTTGAGGACAGTGAGGTAACGGCTTCGATGCAGGGGAAGACGGCAACGGTCAGCCAACTTTCCGGCACACTGGATTTTTCGGCATATCCGGTCCTGCAGTTCCAGGTGAATGGCGAAAGTTTTGGTGCGCCTGTAAAGGCATCGGGGTCATACCGCAAGGAGAATCAGATCCTGCAGGCGGAGACGGAAGGCTTGGATATCGCTCAGGTCCTGCCGCTGCTGCCGGATGGCCTGCTGCCATCGGAACTCTCCATCGAGGGAGGCACCATCGTCAAGGCGAAAATCTCGGGGCAGAAGATGGGCAGCCAGCTTTCCTTCACGGGTCAGGCCGAGTACAAGGACGTTGCCGTGCGCGTGAAGGATACGGAGGTTGAAGATATTCACGGCTTTACGAGCTTCAACGATACGGAGATGCTGGTGCTGGCGGATGCCCGGGCGAACGGGCAGAGTGCGCGCGTTCACGGCAGCGTGCGCCTCGATACGGATTCCCCGTATCTTGACCTCACGGTTTCTTCGGATGGCTTTGACCCTGCACAGGTGCTCCGCAACATCCCGTATGAGGGCGCGGCTGCCTTTACGGCACATGTGACAGGTACGGCCAAGGATCCTGTCGTCGACGGCGATTTCAAGGTCGCACAGGGCAAAGTCCAGGATATCCCGTTCCAGAATGCTGCGGCGCATATCCGTTACGAGGACAGCCGGATCTATGTGCAGAATCTCTTTGCCGCCGCGTTTGGCGGTACAATCCAGGGTGAAATGGAATTGTCCGCGGATGATCTTTCGTATACGGCGCATCTGCAGGCCAGCAATGCCGATGTGCAGCAGGCCGCCGCTTATGTGCCGCAGCTGTCAGACCTGCAGGGGCGCGTTTCTTTCGATATCGGCGCGGCCGGTGTGGGGACGGATGTCTCGTCTCTCCAGGTCTATGGCAGTGCTTCGCTGCAGGCGGGGGCGTACAAGGCTCTGCCAATTGAAAATCTCAACGCCTCGTTCTATGCGCAGGGGCAGGATGTGACGATTGATTATGCCAGCCTGAACCTGCCAAACCGTACAACGCTTGGCATCGAGGGCACGGTCATGGGCGGCGAGCGCCTGGATCTGGCCTTCTACGGCGGGCATGTCGATCTCTCGCTCGCGAGCAAACTGGAACCACAGCTTGATTTGTCCGGCCTCGGCGATTTCGAAGGCACCGTTCATGGCAACATGACGGACCCGCAGGTGGATCTCAAGTTCACGGCGACGCACGGGACGCTCTTCAAGCAGCCTTACGACGACCTGCGCTTTGAAGCGGCGGGCAGCCTGGATGGCGTGGCCATCAAGGATTTCTCGCTGGTCAAGGATGGCAAACAGACCTGGTATGTCGACGGTACCGTCGGCCTGGCGGGCGAACGCCGCATCAATCTGCGCGTCGATACGGTCGGCGCTCGCATGGAAGACATTGCTGCGCTGGCCTTCCCGGACCAGCCCATCACGGGTAATGTCGACAACACCATTCATTTCACGGGAACGCTCGATCATCCCGATGCCGTCGGTTACATCCATTTTTACCGCGGCAGCTACAATGGCGTCCTGCTCTCTGGTATGGACGGCGATTACTTCATGAAGGACGGCTATACGCGGCTGCAGGACTTCCATATTTTCTCCCCGATGGTCGATATGGATCTCAACGGCACTGTTGACCGCGAGATGAATCTCGAACTCGATGCGAGTGTCCATGAAATCGACATGGAACGCTTTGATCACAAGTTCCCGTATCCGGTCAGCGGCAAGGGGACATTCTCGGGCAAGATCCGCGGCAATCTTTCCGCGCCGGAATTCTACGGCATGCTCGATGCGCCTTCCATCACGCTCAATGGGCAGGAGCTCAAGAGCGTACACGGCATGATGCGTTACCGCGACAGCGTCCTGAGCGTCGATCAGTTCGGCTTTCAGCAGAACGAGGGCCAGTATGCGCTGGTCATGTCCGTTGATATGGCTTCGCATGACGCCAGCGGCCATGTCAAGGTGGAAAATGGCGATATCAACGCCATTTCGGCCGTGCTGAATCTCAAGAATGATATCGTGACGGGGCGCCTGACAAGCGATATTGATGTCGGCGGCACGTATGACAATCCCAGCCTTACCGTGGTCGGCACGATGCCGGAGGGACAGGTGGCCGGCTACGACATCCACGATGTGGCGCTCAACTTGCGTCTGCTGGATTCGGTCATCTACATCGACGAGCTCTCGGGCAGTCAGGGCACGGAAGGAAGCTTCTCGGCCGACGGCTCTGTGACGATCGGCGGGCCCATTGCGGCTACCTTTACGGCACGCAATCTGGCGCTCGGCATGTTCACGAAGTCGGCTGGGCTGCAGCGCGATGTGCACGGCACAGCCGATATCGATGCCTCCTTTGGCGGCACGACGGGCAATCCGTCGGCCGATGTCACGATTGCCGGCCGTAACGGCGGCTTTGAAGGCTCGGTCTTCGATTCGCTCTCCGGCGTGTTCCACCTGAAGAATGGCCTGGTCAATGTCGAGAATGCCAGTGTCAAGAAGACCATCAACCAAAAGGATTACGAAGCCAGTGCGCATGGCATCGTGCCGCTGCGGGCTCTGACGTCGACGGGCGATGACCCGAGCGATGATTACGAGCAGATCAAGCTCGACGTGCGGCTCGATCAGGCGGACCTTTCGCTGCTGCCGTTTGTCTCGGATCAGGTGGATTGGGCGCTCGGCGCCACCAAAGGCGGCCTTGAGATCACAGGCACGGTGGCACACCCGCTCATCAACGGCAGCGTGGCGGTGCCGTCCGGCGCCATGAAGCTCAAGCCGCTTGAAAAGCCCATAACGGATATGGCGATGGAGCTTGATTTTAACGGGAATAGCATGACAGTGCGAAACTTTTCTGGTAAAATGGGCGAAGGTACCTATGATGTCCAGGGTACGCTGGAAATGGCAGGGCTCAAACCCTCCAAGTACAATTTTACGCTGGATGCCAAGGACCTGGACATCGAATGTGAATTCTTCCGTGGACCGCTCAACGCTTCGCTGACGGTGAGCAATGACAAGTTCTTTGGCAAGGAGATGCCGAAAATCGCCGGCGCCGTCAATCTCGGCAACTGCACGATTTCCGTGCCGTCACTGCCGGAAGGAGACAGCTCTCTGCCGGAAGTGATGCTGGACCTTGACATCAATGTCGGGGATAAGGTACATGCCTACAGCTCGTATCTTTACGATATGTATCTGACGGGCAAGGTTCATTTCGGCGGCTCGACCGCTCACCCGAAATCGTCGGGCACGATTTCCGTCAAGCGCGGCGGTACCGTCAGCTACCTCAAGACGGCCTTCAATGTAAGAGAGGGCGCGGCCTACTTCAATCAGGTGGATTCGTTCCTGCCGAGTATTGTTTTCCTGGCCGATACGCGCCTGACGCAGGCCAAAGTATATTTGGCACTCAGTGGCCCGCTCGACAATATGACCCTGAAGCTCACGTCGTCGCCGGAGATGAGCCAGACGGAAATCATCCGCATGCTCACGCTGCGCGACGCATACAAGAACGGTGATGCCAATCTTGATGCCGGCGATCTCCTGATTGTGGGCCTGCAGATGAGCTTCTTGTCCGAGGTTGAGGATGTCATGCGCAACATGCTCTGGCTTGACCGCTTCACGATTGCGCGCGGCAGTGGCTCGGATTTTGATCATCACGATGAGGAATCAAACAAGGATCTCGATGTCTACCATGTCGAGATGGGCAAGTATATTTCCGATAAGGTGATGCTCAAATACGTCCAGCAGATTGGCGGCAACGACATGCATCGCTTTGGTGTCCAATACGATATGAACGATCGACTCGGGCTCACGCTCGACCGGGAGTCCGATGATTACATCGTGGGCGTGGAGGCACGCATCCGTTTCTGATGATGAACTGATAATGGCAGAGGAGGTGAGACGGTGCGTCTGGATCAGTACATGAAAGAGTTGAACCGGGTTCAGCTGCTGGAACCGGAAGAAGAACGGGCGCTTTGGCAGGCCTTCAAGGAAGAAAACGATACAGCGGCAAGGCAGCGTCTCATTGAATCTTATCAGCCGCTGGTCTTCAAGCAGGCCATGCCATTCTCGCACCTCACCTGCATCATGGATGTCATCCAGGAGGGGACGGTGGGGCTCATCGAAGCTGTGGAGCGCTATGACCATACGCGCGGTGTGGCGTTCAGCCTGTTCGCCGTACACCGGATACGCGGGCGGATGCTGGATTTCCTGCGGCGGGAAGGCCGCGTGGACATCGCCTGCATGGAGGAGACCCTGGAGGATGCCAGTGGCAATCTCAAGGAGAACCTCGTCGATACGGCGGCGTCTGTTTCGGAGCAGGCGGAAAGCCATGAGCTTTCCGGCCGTCTGCATCAGGCCATGGAACGCCTGCCGGTCAAGGAACGGGCCGTCCTGGAGGGGATGTATCTGCGCAGTGAAGATGCGGCGCAGATGGCGGACAGCCTGCAGGTCAGCTCTTCCCATATCTACCGGCTGCAGAAAAGCGGCATCCGCCGCGTGCGCGGCATGCTGTCGCGTTTCATGCAATACTGGTAAATTAAAGCAAAATAGTAAGAAAGCATTGATTCTGCAAGAAAAACATGCGTAATAGCGCTGTATTCCCTGTCATTGCCGGATTCGGGCTGTCAGGATTTTGAACGTCTGGCAGATATTATATCTATCGCAGATATGATGAAAGGACAGGAGGGTGTGCCATGAAAGACCAGAACCAAAGGCAGCGGCATCATATCCGTGCTGCCAGGGACTGGCTGGGCAAGGCGGAGCATTCGCTGGCAGAGGATAACGAGGTCCGGGGCGAGCTGAAAGTCATGCTGGCCAAGGCGGAGCTCGCGCAGGCCCGGCAGGGAGCTGAAGCCGGTCCCCTGCGACGATGGGGGCGGCGTCTCCTGCCGGCCGCAGCGGCGTTCCTGATTGCTGGCGGCGGCTGGCTGGGACTTCAGCTTGTTCAGCCAGGCAGGCCCCCTGCACTGGCTGTGGAGAATGCCCCCAGTACTCCTGAGACGCCTGCGGCAGCCTTGCCGCCGGCAGCAGAAGATCCGCCAACGGCGGCTGCGGATGATGCGGTTTCTTCGGAACCTGTGTCACAGCCCCCCGTTTATGCGTCTTCTGAGGCAGCTGCGCAGCAGCCGGCTGCGCCTGTGCCAGGCCCTGCGGCACAGCCTGCCGCGCAGGAGCAGCAGGCTCCGGGCAAGGCCCCAAGCAAGGCGTCAGCCGTTCCCAATGATAATATGCAGAAGTTGATGCAGGCAGCAGGCAAGGCCCTGCGCCAATGAGCCTGCACCGATGAAAGAAAGATTTAGGAGGTTTGACCTTTGAAGAAACAGAACTATAGATCTCTTGCCTATGCCGTCGCTCTGGCCATGAGTTTCTCCGCAGTTCCCGGTACTTCGTGGGCTGCAGAGAGCGGGGCGGATAGTTCTGCCGCAGCTGTGCAGGCTGCATCGGCAGAAAGCACTGCGGCTGCTGCGCCTGCAGCTTCTTCTGCGGAGCCGGCTGCTGCTGAGACGGCGGCTCCGCCTGCCGGTTCCTCTGCGCCGGCCGCCACGGCTGCGGAAACGGCTGCTGCGGCATCTGACGGGGCAGCATCGGCGGAAGCGGCGAAAGCGGCAGGGAATGATGCAGGCAGCGTCGACGACCGCATCGTGGACTGGGGAAAATCCCGTCCGCAGGAAGATGTCGTCAGCAAGCTCATGAAGCAGTACGAAGGTCAGACCGTTGTCGATGTGGTCTTTGACGGCACGTCGTCTCTGACGGAGGGCACGGCCAAGGCCGCGATTTCCATGAAGGCCGGGGATATGTTCACGAGCAAGGGGCTCGATGCAGACCGGGAGAAGATTTACAATACCGGATATTTCTACGATCTTTACCCGACGTTTGAGCAAGTGCCGGAAGGCGTGGTCATCACCTACCATGTACTCGAGAACCCGGTGCTCAAGGGCATCAAGATTGAAGGCAATACGGTTGAGAGCAATGAGACGCTCTACCCGCTGATCACGGTGAAGCAGGGGGCCATCCTCAACAGCCGTGAGCTCAATGCGAATGTCATGGCTCTGCAGGAGCAGTATCGCCGCGACGGCTATATCCTCGCCAAAATCACGGATATGAACATCAACAAGGAGGGCATCCTGACACTGAAGGTCAACGAAGGTGTCCTCGAGGGCTATAAAGTCAAGGGCAATACGAAGACGAAGGAGCGCGTCATCCTGCGCGAGATGCGTCAGAAGCCGGGTGAACCGTTCAACTCCAAGCTGGCCCGCCGCAGCATGCAGCGCGTCTACAACCTCGGTTTCTTCGAGGATGTCAACATCAAGATGAATCCGGGTGTCGAGCCAAATGCCGTCGTCATGGAGCTCGATGTCACAGAGAAGCGCACGGGCTCCTTCGGTATCGGCGCCGGCTATTCCAGTGAGGATGGCGTGCTCGGCATGGTCTCCATCGGCGACACGAACTTCCGCGGCACGGGCGACGCTGTCAGCCTGACGTATGAGAAGAGCGGCGATGACACGGATGCCCAGGGCTACACGTTCTCCTACCGCCGCCCGTGGCTCGACAAGAAAGAGACGGTTGGCACGCTGCGTCTCTACAACCGCACGTATGAATATGATGATTACAACACGGACGGCAATCTTATTGAGTCGTACATGCGCAAGTATTCCGGCGGTGAGCTGACGTTCGGCCGCCCAATCAGCGAGTATTCGACGAACTACCTGACGCTGCGCAACCGCACGGATTCCTACAAGCGCCATTCTGACGACGGTATTGACCGCAGCACGCCGGAATATGCAGACTGGCGTGCCAATAACTTCGGCCTGACGCGCAGCGTCACGTTCCAGAATGTCACGGATACGCGCGACAACGTCTATAACCCGATGAGTGGCAGCCGCATGAGCCTTTCCGGCGAGTTTGCCGGCCTGGGCGGCGACTTCACGTTCCAGAAGTATACGGTTGAAGGACAGCATTACATCCGCGCCGGCCATGCGCAGGTGTTCGCCCTGCGCGCCAGCTACGGCTACGGCAACGGCGAGATTTCCGAGTTCAACCAGTACCGCGTCGGCGGCCAGAGCTCGCTGCGCGGCTATCGCGAAGATCAGTTCCGCGGTGACCACATGTTCCTCGGAACAGTGGAATACCGCTTCCCGCTCATGAAGAAAGTACAGGGTGCACTGTTTACGGACTGGGGCAATGCCTGGAACAGCGGCCTGACGCCGGATGATCTGCACGGCAGCATCGGCGTGGGCCTCTCGCTGACAACACCGATTGGACCGCTGCGCTTTGATTACGGCTGGGGTGAGGATGGCGGCCGCGTGCACTTCACGGTTGGCAGCTCGTTCTGATGCTGACTGCCGGGTACCATCTGCCTGCGCCAGGGCTTGAAGGAAAGAGGGGATCAACCATGCCGGTGCGTTGGCTTTGCTTGCTGCTGGCATGCCTGTGCTTCCTGCCGGTCCGGGCGCAGGCTTCTGCACGCGTCGATGCGGTGACGGCGGTCGTTGAGGCCGATTCCGGCGTGCCGCCGCTCGTGCAGCAGCGCATGGAGACAAGCGTCCGCGTCATCGCGGAGCAGCTGCTCCTGGGACGTCCCGTGGCAGACGTGGCGGCAGACAGCGGGACCCAGGCGGAAGTGATCCGCCAGGTGTTCGACAAGGTCCTCGTCGGCTACACCGTGCGGGGCGTCGACATCGAGCCCGGCGAGAGCGTGCGGGTGACGGCGCATCTTTTACCCTGGTCGGATGTCATCCGCACCATCGAGGTGGATACGGCAGTCGAAGGCATGCCGCCAGCCGTAGAAGAGCTCGTGCGGCAGGATCTTGCCGATGTGGATGGCGTGTTTTCCGATGCGCTTTACGGGCTGCCCGTGGCGGCGACGGACTGGACAAACGGTGTGCTCAAGCATCATCTCAATGATTTCCTGGCCGAGCATCTGCCGGAATTTCGCGGTGACTTCGAGGTTGATACCACGGGGGATACGGCGCATGTGCATCTGACCGTTTATCCGCGGCTGCCCGTCGTGCGAACGATAGACCTGTCGATGCGTTCGGATACCATCCCGAATCTCACGTTGCTCAATCACCGCCAGCTCATGCAGGAGTATGTCGACCAGCTGGTCGGCGTGCCTGTTGCCTTTGTGGCGCGCCATCGGGAGGCATTCTCGGATTCCCTGGCCAAAGGACTTGACAGCCAGCCGGATTTCAAGGCCCTGCACATGAAGAGCCGCGTGAGCATTGAGCCGGCGGAGCGCATGCAGGTGATGAGCCGTTCCGATACGGACCGTTACCGCCTGCGGCTGACGGGCTGGCTGGATATCGACCGCAAGGATGACGATCATCACGATCAGCAGGACAATCTGCGCTTCCGCCTGCATGCGGGGCGCGTGATCGGTCCGCGCGACGAAGTATTTCTGCAGTTTGATTTCATGCCGCAGAATGTCAACTGGGGCTGGGAAGCCGGCTACGGCTACCGCATCGGCGTGGGAACGGAAGCGCAGCTGCGCTACGATATGCGCCGCAAGCGCCCCGTGCTTGGCGCCTTCCAGCAGCTCGCGCCGCGCTGGGGTCTGCGCTATGAATACCGGTTTGCCGATAAGCTCGGTGAGGCCGGCCTCTCATTCAAGGTACATGATTTCCTCAATCTCGAGTATGTGCGCGATGCCGATCAGGGCTGGTTCCGTCTCATAGGAAATTTCTGACGGGTCAAACCGCATGCTTGTAGACCTATGCGAAGTTTGTTATAATAAACGTGTTTCTGTGGAATCACAAAAAGGAGAAGAGAAAATGGTTAAGTTACAGAAGAAACAGGTCAAGATCATCAGTGTACTCATTGCACTCGTCTTTATCGGTTCGGTCGTGGCCCTGGCCCTGACGCAGTCCGGCTCTGGCATCGCCAGCGCGGCAAGCTCCAACGTCGGTGTCGTGGATTACCGTCAGATTGCCCAGCAGCATCCGCAGCTCCAGAGCGCTAATGCAGAGATGCAGAAAGCCGTTCAGGATGCTCAGAAGGAGTTTGAGGAGAAATCCGCAAACATGAGCGATCAGGAAAAGAACGACTACTATCAGCAGACGCAGCAGCGCCTCCAGCAGAAGAACCAGGAGCTTATGGAGCCGATCCAGAAGAGCATTGAGGATTCTGTCAAGAGCGTAGCCGAAGCAAAAGGCCTCTCGGTTGTCCTGGAGAAGAGCACGGTCGTATATGGCGGCCAGGATATCACTCAGGATGTCATCAATAAGCTCAGCAAATAATCCCTGCGGGTCATATCAGTCGTTGAGTACCGAGCCATTTATTGCGCTCGGTACTACTTGTAAGGACGAGTTGTCACCGGTATCACAGTGAAGGAGGACACGGCCCGTGGAAGAGCAGGACAAGCCGGATACTGCCGGGGAAAAACAGCCTGGCCTTTGGCAGAAAAAGCGCAGGGAAATCATCCTGGGAGCGGCGGTCGCCCTTGCTCTCGTGTTCCTCGGCGCCTGGGGCCTGCGGGCCCTGATGCCGGGCAAACCGGCTGCCACACAGACGGCTGCCGCGACCGTTGGCCTTGTCGACATACAGAAGGCCATGGAAGCGCATCCGGATTATGAGAAGCTCAAGGATTTGCGCGCTCAGTACCAGCGCCTGTCCCTTTCCCTCAAGGATACGGCTGCTTTGCCGCCGGCGACGGTGCAGCCGCCGCAGACCGACTCCAAGCCGTTTGATGATTCTGTCTGGCAGAAGAATGCACAGGCGGTCATCGGCGGCAGGACGGAGCTGGAGCGCGAGGCAAAAGCCGTCGAGAAGGCGTATCGGGAAGCACATCAGGAGGAATACGAAAGCCGCCGGAAGGCCATTGATGAGGATTACCGCCTTGCCATCTTTAACCTCAATCTGAAGATCGACAACCAGAAGGCCATGCATCATCCCTGGACGAAGCAGGAGACGCTTGACCAGGAAAAGGCGGAATGGGAACAGGAACGCGCGAACCTGCAGCAGGAGCGCGGCATGCGTCAGGCGGAGCTTGAGCGCCAGTGGAACAAGCAGGTCGCCGCGTATGTGCAGTCGGTGATGGGGCCGAAGCTTGCCGAATGGAAACAGAAGGCGAAGGACTCCATGGCTGAGCGGCAGTCCGGCGCCATGGCCAAGCAGTCTGAAGTGCAGGCGCGCAATACGGAGGCTATGCAGCAGCAGATGGACGTGTCGCTGAATCTTCAGCAGCGCGAGGCCATCAAGCAGCAGCTTTCGGAGCTCCAGCAGCAGATCGAGGTGCTCGACACGCATATCCGCAACGATATTGCCGGCAAGGCAGCCAAGATCGCCATCTTGCATCATTTCACGCTGATCCTGGCAACGCCGGCGGAGAATCTTGAGTATGCGCTGCCCCTGGGCAGCACGCCAGATCCCGATATGCAGCGGTTCTATCCCGTCATCGGTACGGATACCGAGGATGTGACAGACGAGCTCGTCACAGAGATAGGCACCATTTCTTCTGAGGAATCATGACGATCCTTTGTATCAGATATTGACATTATATAGAGAAAGAAGCGAGTCATAAAATGAAATTACGAAAGAAATCCCTGGGACTGCTGGCGGCAGCATTTGCTGCCACGCTCCTCATGAGCGGCTGCGGACAGGCTAAGATCGGTTATATCGACGGTTCGCGTGTCATGCAGGAAGCACCGCAGGTCAAATCCCTGGTGGATGAGGGCAATCAGAAGATCAATGAGGCCCGTGAGGAAGCGGAGAAGTCCCTGCAGGATAATCCGGACATGAGTCAGGAAGACGCACAGAAGGCCCAGCAGGAAGCTCAGCGCAAGATGATGAGTCTGAACCAGTCGTACCAGATGCAGCTCCAGCAGAAGATCAACGGAGCTCTGCAGGATATTGCCAAGCAGAAGAAACTCGATGCCGTCATCGACAGCGAGAAGTCGCAGCCGACAGCCATCTATGGCTGCACGGACGTGACGGATGATGTCATTGCCAAGCTGCAGTAAGGATGGGGATTGGATATGAAAAAGACATTGCAGGAAATCGCGGAGTATGTCGGCGGCCATATTGTCGGAGATGCCAGCATTGTCATCAGCGGGCTCGATAATATCGAGGGCGCTGGTGCCCATGATCTGACGTTTGCGGTCGAGCCGCATATCGAAGCGGCGAAGGAATGCGGCGCAGCGGCTGTTATGCTGCCGGAAGGCGTCGAGGATTTCCCGAAGACGGCACTTTACGTGGAGGAACCCAGGGCTGCCTTTGCGAAGCTCCTTGAGCTCTTCACGCCGAAGCTGAAGTTCCCGCAGGGAGTCAGCGAGCAGGCACACATCGGCAAAGACGTCAAGATCGGCAAGGATGTCGTCATCATGCCGTTTGCCGTCGTGGATGACCATGCCGTCATCGGCGACCGCGTGACGCTCTATCCGCATACGTACATCGGCCAGTATACTGAGATTGGGGAAGACACGGTCATTTACTCCAGCGCCACGGTGCGCGAGCACTGCCACGTCGGCAAGCGCTGCGTCATCCATCCTTCGGCTGTCATCGGCTCGGACGGCTTCGGCTTTACGACGAAGGACGGCATTCACACGAAGGTGCCGCAGGTGGGCAATGTCGTCCTCGAGGATGATGTCGAAATCGGCGCACACGATGGCATCGACCGCGCGGCGATGGGTTCTACGGTCATCGGCCACGGCACGAAGATCGACAATCTCGTTCACATCGGCCACAACTGCAAGATCGGCCCGAACTGCCTGATCGTCGCGCAGACGGGCATCTCGGGTTCGACAACAGTCGGCCACAACGTCACGTTTGGCGGGCAGGTCGGCACGGTCGGCCACATCAAGATTGGGGCCAATTCCGTCTATGCTGCGCGTTCGGGCATTATCGGCGACATGCCGGAAGGCGTTTTCTGTGCAGGCTTCCCCGTTCAGAGCCATACGGAGTGGCTGCGCATGCAGGCTTCCATGAAGCATCTGCCGGAGATTTACAAGAAGGTCAAGCAGCTCGAGAAGAAGCTGGCAAAATACGAGACGAAATAAAAACGAAGCAAAGCAGGCCTTCCTTTTCGGGAAGGCTTTCTTTTATCGAGAAACTCCAGGAGGGTGTAGACGATGTTTTCTTATTACCTGTTGAAAGCGATCAGCAAGATCTGCTGCATCCTGCCGCGTGGCGTCTGCGAGGTGATTGGACGCGGGCTCGGGAATTTTGCCTGGATCTTCGTGCCGAAACGCCGCAAGGAGCTCGCGCGCAGCCAGATCAAGATGTGTCTCGGAGTCAGTGACGAGGAGGCCGCGCGCCTCGCAAAGGCCAGCGCCGTGCGCTTTGGTCCCATGCTCATGGAGGTCCTGCGCTTCCCCGTCATTCGCCGCCATATTGACGACTATGTGCGCATCGAAGGGCTCGACAAGCTGCAGAAGGGCCTGGCCCTCGGCAAAGGCTGCATCATCGCTGCGGCGCACAGCGGCAACTGGGAGCTCATGGGCGGCGCCTTTGCGCAGGCGGGCATCCCGCTCGTGGGCGTTGCGATGAAGCAGCGGTCGGGGGCAGCGGACCGCTTCATCAATGAGTATCGCACGCTCATCGGCATGCATATCACGTATAAATCCGGCGTGCGCGAGATGTTCGACATGCTGCGCAAGGGCTGGGCCATCGGCCTCATCATGGATCAGGACACGAGCCGCCACAACGGCATCATCCTCGATTTCTTCGGCCGACCGACCAACTGCGTGCCGGGTGCAGCCTCGATGGCCCGCTTCCAGGGCGTGCCAATCTTCCCCGCCTTCATGCATCGCGACGAGCACGGATTCCACACGCTCATCGTTGGCGACCCTGTCTTCGTGGAGAAGACGAAGGATAAGCGCGAGGACATCCGCCGGACGACGCAGATTCTCACGAAGGACATCGAGGAACACGTCCGCAAGTACCCGGAGGAATGGTTCTGGCTCCATGACCGCTGGAAGTCCATGCGGGATGATTAATCGCAGCTTGCATCGCGGGCAATTGTTTTGTACAATATAGGGAGGCATATTACGGCAGGGGGTATGATTTTGCAGAAGCAGACAACATTGGAAACAGCGGTTTCCTATACGGGCATCGGGCTGCATTCCGGCCGTGAGGTCCATGCAGTTCTCAAGCCTGCGCCGGCCGATACCGGCATCGTCTTTGTGCGCACGGATCTTTCGGGGCAGCCGATGATTCACGCCAAGGCGGAAAATGTCACCTCGACGCTGCGGGCTACGACGGTGGAAGAGAATGGCTTGCGCGTGTTCACCATCGAGCATCTGATGAGTGCCTTTCATGCGCATCGTATCGATAACGCTTTTGTTGAGCTGGATTCTGAGGAACCTCCGGTCGCGGATGGCGCCTCGCTCGTCTTCTTTGAACTCATGGCGAAAGCCGGCGTCCGGGAGCTGGAGGCAGAGCGCCGCGAGGTTATCATCGACAAGGTATACCGCATCGATGATGAGGCAACGGGCCGTTTTGTCATGGTCGTCCCATACGATGGTTTCCGCGTGAGCTTCACGTCGCTCAATCCGCACAAGCTAATCGGTGTCCAGTACGAGGATTTCCACATCGATGAGGAGACGTATCATAAGGAAATCGCTCCGGCACGCACCATTGCGTATGAAAAGGAAATCGCGCAGCTGCGCGAAATGGGCCTCGGGCTCGGCGGCACGTTGGAGAGCGTCATCGTCTACAATGACGACGGCTGGCTCAATCCGCTCCACTTTGAGGATGAGCTCGTGCGTCACAAGATCCTGGATGTCATCGGTGATTTGAGGCTGGCGGGCATCATCCGCGGACATGTCATCGCCGCTGCATCAGGCCATGCTCTGAATACGCAGCTGGCCAAGAAGATCGCCGCTGCTCATCTGGCAAAATAAAGAAATCCAACTACAGTATAGATTTGAGGAAGAGGGATAACGTCATGGTATTAGACATTAACGAAATCAAGAAGATCCTGCCCCATCGTCCACCCATGCTGCTGGTCGACCGCATCACGGAAATTGAGCCGTTCCAGTCTGCTACGGGCATCAAGAACATCACGATGAATGAGCCGCAGTTCCTCGGCCATTTCCCGGATCATCCGATCATGCCGGGCGTGCTGATCCTCGAGGCCATGGCACAGGTCGGCGGCGTTGCCATGCTTTACCCTGAGGAGCATCGCGGCAAGATTGCCCTGTTCGGCGGTATGGAGCATGTGAAATTCAAGCGCCAGGTCGTTCCCGGCGACCAGCTGGTCACGAAGGCGAAGCTCGTTCGCGTGCGCGGTGATTTCGGTCTGCTTCACTGCGACGGTTATGTGGACGGTGAACTCGCTGCTTCGGCAGATTTTAAGTTCGCCTTGAAAAAACCAGAAAAGCTTTGATTTTCGCCTGTGTTACTCGCATAAACGCAGACAGTCTTTGTTCAACTCGTAAAACGCCCGGATTTGCTGTCATATGAGATACAAAAATCTGAAGTGTATTCAGGAGTATATAGAAAAGGACAGAGCAAAGCTGGCCGGCTCTTTGCCGGCATAAGAGGAAGGTTAAGGAGTTGGAGCAGATGAATACGGACAATAAGGTCATCGCATATATACATGAAACTGCTGTAATCGCGCCGGGTGCGCGCATTGCGAAGAATGTCGAGATCGGGCCCTACTCGGTCATCGGCGAAAATGTTGAGATTGGCGAGGGTACGAAGATCGGCCCTCATGTCGTCATCCACGGCTGGACGCAGATCGGCAGGGACTGCCGTATCTTCCAGGGGGCTTCCATCGGCGAGGAGCCGCAGGACCTCAAGTTCAAGGGGGAGAAGAGCTATACGTTCATCGGCGACCGCACGACCATCCGTGAGGGAGCAACGATTCACCGCGCTACGGGTGAGGGCGAGGAGACGCGTGTCGGCAGTGACTGCCTGCTGATGGCACTCACGCATGTCGCGCACAACTGCGTGGTCGGCAACCATGTCATCATGTCGAATCTGGCCAGTCTTGCAGGTCATGCCATTGTCGAGGACCGTGCGGTCGTCGGCGGCATGGCCGGCGTGCATCAGTTCGTCAAGATCGGCCGCAATGCCATGGTCGGCGGCATGTCGAAGCTCACACAGGATGTCGTGCCGTACACGATTGTCGATGGACGCCCGGCCAAGGTCGTGGGTCTCAATGCGGTGGGGATCTCGCGTGCGGGCATCCCGCTCGAGTCGCGCCGCAACATCAAGAAGGCATATAAGCTGCTTTACCGGTCGGGGCTCAGCCTGCAGCAGGCAATTGCCGTCATCGAGCAGGAAGTGGATTCCTGCGAGGAGGTCGAGCATTTCCTGCGTTTCCTGCGCAATGCCGAGCGCGGCATTTGCCGCGAGCGCCGCGAAGCAGAATAAAAGGGCCGCAAGGCCGTGAATCACAGGGATTCGGGGGATCATTATGGAAAAGATTGGACTGCTGGCCGGAGCCGGCAGATTGCCGGTTGAATGTGCCAAGGCGGCGAAGCTCCTGGGCTATGAAGTCTACGCGGTAGCACTGCTGCCGGAAACGGATGCAGAACTCAAGACCTGCACGGCGGACTGCCAGGAAATCAGCATTGCACATCTCGATGCCGTGCTGAACTACCTCAAGGAAAAACAGGTCCGCAAGGTCACGATGATCGGCAAGGTCACGAAGGAGCTGCTGTTCTCGGGCAAGGTCCAGCCGGATGCCCGCATGCTGAAGCTCATCATGGAGCTGCCGGACCGCAAGGACGATACCATCATGATGATGTTCGTGCGGGAGCTTGCCAAGGCGGGCATGGAAGCCTTCGACCAGACGGCTCTGATTCGCCGGCTCATGCCGCATCGCGGCGTCATCACCAAGCGTGAGCCGACGCCGGAGGAACGCAAGGACATGGAGTTCGGTTTCCGCATGGCCAAGGAGATTGGCCGCCTGGATGTCGGCCAGACGGCAGTCGTCAAGAACATGGCTGTCATGGCTCTTGAGGCCATTGAGGGAACGGACGCCTGCATCCGCCGCGGCGGTCAGCTGGCACGCGGCGGCGCTGTCGTGGCCAAGGTTGCGAAGCCGCAGCAGGATGACCGCTTCGATGTGCCGACGGTGGGCCTTGCGACCATCAAGGCCATGGCCGAGGTCGGAGCTGCGGCCCTGGCAATCGAAGCCGATAAGACGCTGCTCGTCGAGCGCGAAGAGATGGTCGCATTGGCTGAGGCAAACAACATAACGATTGCAGCCCTCTGAGGCGGGATTTTTTGAGGCGCGGCGGAACCAGGCCAATGGTATCCACGCGTCTCTTTCGGCGTTTTCGCGTCATTTGATTTGCGGGATGCCAGACCAGGATGGGGAAGTGAACGAGGAGCCTATGAAAATCATGATGTCAGCCGGAGAAGTATCCGGCGATCTGCACGGTGCACGCCTGGCGCGCGCCATCCATGAACAGGAACCGGAAGCGGTGCTCATGGGGCTTGGCGGCAGCCGCATGGCAGAGGCCGGCGTCCATCTGTTCCGTAATTTTGCCGATTACAATGTCATGGGCGTGTGGGAAGTCATCAAGAATCTGCGCCGTATCCTGAAGCTGCTCGACGACTTGGCGGCTTATATGGAGCAGGAGCGGCCGGATCTCTTGGTCCTCATCGATTATCCGGATTTCAACTGGCGCCTCGCCAAGCGGGCCAAGAAGCTCGGCATCCCCGTGTTTTCCTATATCCCGCCATCCGCCTGGGCGTGGCGCAAGGGCCGTGCCAGGACTTGCGCGGCTCTCGCCGATGAATTCGTGGCCATTTTCCCGCATGAGCTGCCCGTTTATGAGGCAGCCGGCGCCAAGATATCCTTCGTGGGCAATCCGCTCGTCGATACGGTCAAACCGGAGCTTCCCGAGGAAGAAGCGCGGGCGTTTTTCGGGATTCACCCCGAAGACCATGCCGTGCTCCTGATGCCCGGCAGCCGCCGCCAGGAGATCGAGATGCTGCTGCCTCCCATGCTGCAGGCAGCGGCCATCCTGAAGCGGGAAAAGCCGCAGACGCGCTTCTTCCTGCCCGTGGCGGCCGCGGAGTATGAAGGCCTGATCCGCACTCAGGTCAAGCAGAGCGGCGTGTCAGTCGTGCTGACCCATGAGAACCGCTACGCCCTGATGGGCCTTGGCGATGTGGCGGCCGCGGCTTCCGGCACGGTGGTCATGGAAGCGGCGCTGATGGGACTGCCCTGCGTTTCGCTTTACCGGCTGGCACCGCTCAACTACCTCATTGGCAGGGCGCTCGTGCACGTGAAGCACTTCACGCTGCCGAACATCCTGCTCGACAAGACCATCCAGCCGGAACTCCTGCAGGATGAGGTCACGCCGCAGCGCATTGCCGCAGAGCTCGCGCAGCTTTACCGCGGCACAGCCAGGCGGGAGCAAACGGCAGAAGAGCTCAGGAAGGCCTGCGAGCGCCTCGGCCCGCCGGGAGCGGCCGGCCGGGTAGCGGCAAAGATTTTGGCTGCTGCACGAAGAACAAGGAATTCAGGAGAATAACATGAAGAATTACAAAAGGCTGCTCCAATACATGCGGCCCTATGTCAGGCAGCTGGTCCTGGCCATCATCTGCATCATCATGGCTGCTGCAGCCAACCTCTACCTGCCGTGGATCATCAAGGACATGATCGATAAGGTGCTGGCGGACAAGGATATGGTGATGCTCAACATCATTTGCGTGGGTATCGTCGTGGTCTTCCTGCTTCGCGGTATCTTCTTCTACGGCCAGTCGTATCTCGTGTCGTTCATCGGCCAGAAGGTCATCATCGATGTGCGCGAGGTCATGTTCCGCAAGTTCCAGCGCATGCCGATGTCGTATTTTGACCGTCATCAGACGGGCGAGGTCATGAGCTACATCACGAACGATGTCGCGGCCATCCAGTCGGCACTCGTCGATCAGCTCATTGAGATGGTCACGGAAGGTTCGATCCTCATCGGCTCCCTGGTCTTCATGGTCATCCTGGACTGGAAGCTCTCCATCCTGACGCTGGTGGTCATCCCGCTGGTCGGGCAGGCCATGAAGATCTTCGGGCGCAAGATCAAGCGCAACGGCACGGTCATCCAGGAACGCATGGCCGATATCACGTCCCTGCTGCAGGAAAGCATTTCCTCCATTCGCGTCGTGAAGTCCTTCGTGCGCGAGAACTATGAGATCAAGCGGTTCTGCCGCCAGAATGACCTCAATTTCCAGGCGGCCATGAAGAACGTGCAGCTCACGAGTCTCTTGACGCCGTCCGTTGAATTCCTCGCGGCCATCTCGGTCACGGTCATCATCTGGTTCGGCGGCTATGAGGTTGTCAACGGCGTGCTCACCGCCGGCTCTCTCGTCGCCTTTCTCACGTATGCCGTCAACCTCGCGAATCCGGTGAAGCGCCTTTCGCGTGTCTACGGCAACCTGCAGCGCGCCATGGCTGCTGTCGACCGCGTCTTTGCCGTCATCGATCTCGAGGAGACGATCACGGACAAGCCGGATGCCAAGACGCTGCCGAAGGTCAAGGGACATGTTGTCTTTGATCACGTCTCGTTCGAGTACAAGAAGGGCGTGCCGGCTCTCTCGGATGTCAGCCTCGAAGTGAAGCCCGGCCAGATGATCGCGTTTGTCGGCCCCAGCGGTGCCGGCAAGTCGACGATTGCCAATCTGATTCCGCGCTTCTATGAGGTCACGTCAGGCTCCATTTCCATAGACGGTTACGACATCCGCGATGTGACCGTATCGTCCCTGCGCGAGCAGATCGGCATCGTGCCGCAGGAGACGATGCTCTTCTCCACGACGATTCGTGAGAATATCCGCTACGGCCGTCTTGATGCCACGGATGAAGAAGTGGAGGCGGCTGCCAGGGCGGCCAATGCCGATGTATTCATTCGCGAGCTGCCGCAGGGCTACGATACGCAGATCGGCGAACGCGGTCTCAACCTTTCGGGCGGCCAGCGCCAGCGCATGGCCATTGCCCGCGCCATCCTCAAGAATCCGCAGATCCTGATCCTCGATGAGGCGACTTCGGCTCTCGATACGGAAAGTGAGAAAATCGTTCAGGCTGCGCTCGACAAGCTCATGGTCGGCCGCACCTCGTTCGTCATTGCGCATCGCCTGTCGACCATCTTCAACGCAGACCAGATCTACGTCATCGACGGCGGCCATATCAAGGAACACGGCACGCATGAAGAGCTCCTGAAGCTCGGCGGCCTTTACAGTTATCTCTACAATATCCAGTTCAGCAAGAAAACCATGTAGAAAGGGAAGAGGATATGCAACTACTCTATAATATAGCGGCTGTCATCATCGTGGTGCTCGTCATCCCGATGTTCATGGTCCGCTCGGTGCGTGAGAAAGGCTTTGTCGAACGCATCCGGCAGAGCCTGGGCTTCTTCCCCGAGCATGCACTCGACAAGGTTGAGAAGAAGGACTGCATCTGGGTGCATGCCGCTTCTGTCGGCGAGATCGTTGCGACCAGCCCGCTCATCAAGGAATTCCGCAAGGAGTTCCCGAAGAGCCCGATCCTTGTCTCCGTGGTCACGACGAGCGGCTATGAGATGGCCAATCGCATCATCAAGGATGCCGACGCCATCATCTATTTCCCGCTCGATCTGCCATGGCTGGCTGGGCACGTGCTGCGGCGCATCCGCCCGCGCGTCTTCCTGCCGGTCGAAACGGAGCTCTGGCCGAACTTCCTCAAGACGGCGCGCAAGATTCACGTGCCGGTCATGATGGTCAACGGCCGCATCAGCGACAAGAGCGTCAAGCAGTACAAGCACCTGCACAGCCTGCTGCGCGATATGATCGGCACAGTCAAGCTCTTTGCGATGCAGTCGCCCATCGATGCGGAATACATCAAGCGCCTCGGGGCTCCGCCGGAGCTCGTGACGATTACGGGCAACACGAAATTTGATCAGACGTATACGGATGTCAGCCCTGAGGAGAAGCAGGCCATCATCCGCAGCATGGGGCTGGAGCAGAACGACGGCATCTTCCTGGCCGGATCGACGCATCGCGGGGAAGAAGAACCCGTGCTGCAGGCATTTTGCGCCGTGCGCAAGACGCACCCGCACGCGCGCCTCGTCATTGCGCCGCGTGAACTCCTGCGCACGACGGAAGTCGTTCATCTCTGCCGCAAGGCCGGCTTCACGGTCACGACGCGCACGCGCCTGCAGCATGAGGAGCCGCATGATGAGGACATCGTGATCCTCGATACCATCGGCGAGCTTGGACGTGTCTACAGCATCGGCGATGTGGTCTATGTCGGCGGCAGTCTCGTGCCGCATGGCGGCCACAACATTCTCGAGCCGGCCGCTCATGGCAAGGCCATCATCGTCGGTTCCCACATGTTCAATTTCAAGGATACGTACGCGCTCTTCAAGAACCGCGATGCCTGCATCACGGTCCACCACGGCGCCGAACTGGCCCGGGAGGTCACGCGCCTCTTCGACGAACCGGAGCACCGTCATCGCATGGAGGAGGAGACGCGCGCCATCGTCTCCGAGAACAAGGGCGCCTCGCGCAAATCCGCCATCCTGCTCCATCAGATGCTCGATGCATACGAGAGCTGTGCGGAGAATTTCCACCGGGTCCGATCGACGCAGAAGATCACGAACTTCCAGACCTATTTCATCGACCTTGTCCATAGTAAGAAGGTAGAGGGCTTCTTTCCCAATGTCATCATGGGAATTCTCTACATCTTCTCGCTGATTTACGGTCTGCTCGTCAACATCAAGCTGGCCGGATACAAATACGGGGTGTTCAAGCGTGACCATCTCGACTGTTTCGTCATCAGCCTGGGCAATGTGACGGTCGGCGGTACGGGCAAGACGCCGACGGCGCAGCGTCTCGCACGGGATATCCGCGATATGGGCTACCGCGTTGTCATCCTCAACCGCGGCTACCGCGCCAAGTGGCACGGCGATGTCGGCATTGTCTCCGATGGCCGCCGCCTGCACATGGATGCGGCGGAAGCCGGCGATGAAGCGTACATGCTCGCGAAGCACCTGCCGCAGGTCCCCGTGCTCATCGGCGCAGAACGCGCCAAGACGGGACGCTACGCGATGGAGCATTTCGGCGCTGAAGTCGCAATCCTCGACGACGGTTACCAGCACTGGCAGCTGGAGCGCGACCTCGATATCCTGCTCGTCGATGCGGTCAATGTCTTTGGCAACGGCTACATCCTGCCGCGCGGCACGCTGCGCGAGCCGGTTTCCCATATCAGCCGCGCCGATGTCTGCCTCATGACGAAGGTCGATCAGGCGGCGGAGGGTTCCTGCGATTACATCCGCAAGACCGTCCATCATTACAATCCGAAGGCGCAGATCTTTGAGAGCATCCATCAGCCGCGCTGCTTCATTCCCCTGTCGGACTGGTATGTGAATATCGCCGGTGAGGGCATTGACGTCAGCCTCATGAAGGGCAAGCGCATCATGGCCGTCTCGGCCATCGGCAACCCTGCTTCGTTTGAACAGACGCTCTCGGATATCGGTGCCGTGATCGTCGAGAGCCTTCGCTACCCGGATCATCATGATTACACGATGTCCGAGATGGCCGATGTGTTCCAGCAGGCTGAAAATGTCGGCGTCGAGGCCATCGTAATCACAGAGAAGGATGCCGTCAAGATTCCCGCGGATGTCGCGCGGGAGAAATGGTCCATCCCGGTCTACGTCATCTGCGTGGAGGTTACCTTCCAGCAGGAGGCGGAGACATTCAAGGATATGCTGCGCAAGCGGCTGGCTGAACGATTGGGCAGCCGAGAGAAAGAAGAGAAAGGATCGATTGAGTCATGAAGGTTCTCTGTGTGATTCCGGCGCGTTATGCATCGACGCGCCTGCCCGGCAAGCCGCTCAAGGATATTGCCGGCAAACCGATGATCTGCCGTGTCTATGACCGCGCGTCTGAAGCGGAGAAAATCGCGGCCGCCATCGTGGCCACGGATGACGAACGCATTTATGAGGCCGTACGCCAGCATGGCGGGAAGGCTGTCATGACGCGTAAGGACCATCCGACGGGGACGGACCGCCTGGCCGAAGTGGCGGAGAAGTATCCGGATGTCGATCTCATCATCAACGTCCAGGGCGATGAACCGCTCATTGAGCCGTCGCTCATCGATGAGCTGGCCGCAGCCTTTGAGGAGGATGCGGCGCTGAAGATGGCGACCGTCTGCACGGAAATCCAGGATAAGGAAGAACAGGAGAACCCGAATAACGTGAAGGTCGTCATGGACAAAAACGGCTATGCCCTTTATTTCTCGCGTTCCCTGATGCCGTATCCGCGCCACGCGGGCACGCCCGTGTACAAGCACATCGGCATCTATGCCTACAAGCGCGACTTCCTGCTCCGCTATGCGAAAATGGAGGAAACACCGCTTGAGCATGCAGAAAGCCTCGAGCAGCTGCGGGCCCTTGAAAACGGCTACCGCATCAAGGTCATCAAGACGCCCTACCGTTTTGTTGGCGTCGATACGGAGGAGGATCTCGCGAAGGTAAACGAGATTTTCCGTCAGATGGCCAACGCGTAACACGACAGATGGGCCGGCCGTTCAGGTGCCGGCTGTTCCTTGCGAAAGAAAGTGGAAGGTGAATGATATGAATAAGGTCAAAGTTGGGAATTTCATGATTGGCGAAGGTGAGCCGCTGGCTCTTTTGGCCGGCCCCTGCGTTCTTGAGGGCCTGGACCGCTGCCTGCTGATCGGCCGCACCATCAAGGAAATCTGCGAGCGTCTCGGCATCAATTACGTTTTCAAGGCATCGTTTGATAAGGCAAACCGCTCGTCCTTCCACAGCTTCCGCGGTCCGGGCCTCGAGAAGGGCCTGGAGATGCTGCAGGGCATCAAGAATGAGCTCGGCGTGCCGGTCGTGACGGATATTCATGAGACGTATCAGGCCGCTCCGGCGGCGGAGGTCGCCGACATCCTGCAGATCCCGGCCTTCCTGTGCCGTCAGACGGATCTCCTGCACGCAGCTGCTCAGACGGGCCGCGTCGTCAATGTCAAGAAAGGCCAGTTCCTGGCACCGGAAGACATGCGCAATGTCGTCGACAAGCTCCATGAGAGCGGCTGCGATCAGATGATGCTCACGGAGCGCGGCGCGTCCTTCGGCTACCACAATCTCGTCGTCGATATGCGCAGCCTGCCCATCATGCGCAGCTTCGGTTATCCGGTCGTCTTCGACGGCACGCACAGCGTTCAGCTGCCGGGCGGCAACGGCACGACGTCGGCGGGCAACCGCGAATATGTGGAATACCTCGTGCGCGCGGCCGTCGGTGTCGGCGTCGATGCCCTGTTCCTCGAGGTCCACGACAATCCGGAGGAGGCACTTTCCGATGGTGCCAACATGGTTTATCTTGACAAGCTGGAAGGCCTCCTGAAGGATGCCCTGGCTATTCACAAATACGTACATCATCAGGCGTGAGAGGAGCGGGAAACGTGATCAAGGAAAAGGCAATCGAGACTCTTGATATCGAAGGCAAGGCGGTGCTGGCACTCAAGGACCGCATCGGCGATGAATTCGTTGCGGCCGTGCGCTGCATCCTGGATTGTCCGGCACGCGTCGTCGTGACGGGCATGGGCAAATCGGGCCATGTGGGCCGCAAGATTGCGGCCACGCTCGCCAGCACGGGCACGCCATCGTTCTTCATGCATCCGGCCGAGGCGTTCCACGGCGACCTCGGCATGGTCACGGAGAAGGATATCGTCATCGCGATTTCCAACAGCGGGGAATCGACGGAAGTCGTCAACATCCTGCCTATCATCCGCCGCATCGGTGCGACGATCATCGCGATGAGCGGCCGCCGCGACTCCCAGCTCGGCAAGTTCTGCGATTACTTCATCGACATCAGCGTCGAGCGCGAAGCCTGCCCGCTCGGCCTCGCGCCGACGGCCAGCACGACGGCAACGCTCGCCATGGGCGATGCCATCGCGATGGCACTCATGTCGGAACGCAATTTCACGAAGCAGGATTTTGCACTCTATCATCCGGGCGGAGCCCTGGGCCGCAGATTGCTGCTCAAGGTGGAGAATGTCATGCATACGGGTGAAGAGAATCCGCTCATCCACTGCGGCAAGACGGCCAAGGATGCGCTTTTCGTCATGACGGACAAGGGCCTCGGCGCCGTTTCCGTCATTGATGACGACGGCAAGTTCGTCGGACTCATCACCGATGGCATCATTCGCCGTGCTCTGGCCAAGGATTACAAGTTCCTCGATGAAGCCGTCGAGAACATCATGTTCAAGGAACCGCTGACCATTGCACCGCAGCAGATGGCGGCGGCGGCGCTCTCCGTCATGGAGAAGCACAAGCCTCGTCCCGTTACGGTCCTGCCAGTCATCGATGAGAAGGGCGTGCCGGTCGGTATCGTGCATCTGACCGACCTCCTGCGTCAGGGAGTGGTCTGATATGGAATTTACAGCAGAAGCGATTCGCCGCGCCGAAAAGGTACGGCTTATCATCTTTGATGTCGATGGCGTCCTGACGGACGGCGGCATCTATATCGGTGCGGAGGGCGAACTCTTCAAGCCGTTTTTCTGCCGCGACGGCCTCGGCGTGACCATGGCACACCGTTCGGGCCTCAAGACGGCAATCATCACGGGCCGACAGTCGCGTCATCTCCTGTACCGCGCACAGGAACTCCACATCACGGAGGTCTTCCAGGGCAATCTCGACAAGCGTGCGGCTTATCGGGAATTGAAGGCAAAGCTGGGCCTTGCCGATGAGGAAATCGCTTACTTTGGCGATGACCTCGTGGACCTGGCCATCATGCGCCAGGTCGGGTTCCCGGCAGCCGTGGGCGATGCCGTGCCGGAGGTGCGGGAGGCTGCCGTGGCCGTCTCGGGGTTCCCGGGCGGGCATGGCGCCGTGCGCGAGCTCATCGAGTTCATCCTCAAGGCACAGGGCAAGTGGCAGGCGCTCCTCGATGATTTCAAGGCACTCGACGAGGCGGACGGCCTCGCACAGTGAACGCCCCGTGATGATACGGGATATTATTTGCGAACGACATTGGAGGCATTTCATCCATGCAGTATAAACTTGTGATGTTCTTGAGCAAGGTAGCCTGCCATACGCCTTACCGGCTGCTGATGGCAATCGGCTATGTGCTCGGCAATCTCTACTATCTCCTCGTCAAGAAGGAGCGGGAGCGCGCAGTGGCGCAGATGATGCCGGCTCTCGGCATTCCGGAGCAGGAAGCGCGCCGCCTGGTGCGCGCATCCTTTGTGAATCTCGCGCGCAACGTGCTGGAAATCCTCTATATGCCGCATCTCAATGAAAAGAACTTTGAGCAGTACATCGAGATCGATCATCTGGAGCGGCTCAAGGCGGCGCTGGCCGAAGGGCATGGCGTGGCCATCGTAACGGGTCACATCGGCACGTGGGAATGGCTTTCGGCTGCCTTCACGCTCAATGGCCTGCCGGTCACGGCCATCGCCAAGCCGCAGCCGAACATGCAGTACACGTATGCGCTCAACGATTTGCGCAAGACGATCCACGTCGAGATTTTCTCGCGCGGCACGAGCGAGCTCATCGCAGCGGCCCGGGCGCTTAAGAGCGGCAAGATCCTGGGCTTTCTCGTCGATCAGGATGCGGGCCCCGGCGGTGCGTTTCTGCCGTTCCTCGGCCGCATCGCCGCGACGCCGATGGGGCCTGCCGTCTTTGCCCGCAAGTTCAACTCGCCGGTGCTGCCGGCTTTCATCCTGCGCCAGCCGAATGGCAAGCACAAGGTTGTCGTCGGCGAGGTCATGCGGTATCATGATACAGGGGATACTGACAAGGATCTCCTGGAACTCACGGCGCGCATGACGAAAGTCGTGGAGAACATCATCCGTGAGAATCCGACGCAGTGGCTCTGGTTCCAGAAACGCTGGAACACGAAGCCGGAACAGCAGAAAACCGGCAAGCACCATACGGTAAGGGGGCAGGAAAGCAAGAAATGAATGGGAAACAAAAAGCCCTTGTGGCACTTGGTCTGCTCCTCTTTGTCTGCCTTGTGGTCTGGGCCGTGCGGACAGTCCCGGAGACGCCGCAGGTCAACAAGGACCAGAATGACGGCCCGAAGGTCATGTCGTACGATAACAACACCATCAGCGAAGAGAAGGATGGCGTGAAGATCTGGGATCTGACGGCTGACCACATCGATGTCGATATCGATACGCGCAACGCGGAGATGACCGGGATCACCGGGCATTTTTACCAGCAGGACGGCCGTTCGGCCGAGGTCAAGGCAGACCATGCCTCGTACGACAATACGAGCAAGGATATCGAAATCGACGGCAATGTCATCATTACGACGAGCGACGGTGCTGAGCTGACGAGCGACCAGCTCCTGTGGACTGCTGAGCAGCAGATGCTCTCGGCTGTCGGTCAGGCCAAGGTTTCGAATGATACAATCCGGGCCTGGGGCGATCGCATCGACAGTACAGACGGATTCAAGAAAATCAAGATTTCTGGCAAGGCCCATATTGAGAAACTGTTGGAAGGGGAGAAGACGCAACAATGAAGAATGGTAAACTGAAAGGGCTGCTCATTGCCCTGGCCGCTTTGACTTCCCTGCAGATGGGGACAATCTATGCGGCCGAGAGCGGGGATGTCCCGGCATCCCTCGATGCCGATACGCTGGAATACGACATGAATACCGGTGAGGCCGTGGCCGTTGGCAACGTGCTCCTGAAGCGTGGCACGTCGAAGGTGGCCGGTGCGCATGCCACGTATAATTCCAAGACGCAGGCCGCCACGGTTGACGGCAACGTCATCGCCGTGCGCGACGATCTGCGCATGACCTGCGATCACCTGATGTCCGATGGCCAGGAGCACATGATGGCGACGGGCAATGTCCATGCGACGCAGGGCGACAAGAGCTTCTCCGGTGAGCAGGTGGACTATTTCCCGCAGCAGAATGACTACGTGGTCATCGATCGCGGCGGCACGATGACGCAGGGCGACGATACCTTCACGGCAAACCGCATCTACGGCTGGCTCAAGGATGAGCATTACATCGGCCAGGGCAATGCCCACGTGGTAAGCCCGTCCCGCGGCATGGAAGCCGGAGGTGACCAGATGGATTACTACGGTAAGGAAGATAAAAAGGCGGTCATCACGGGCAATGCCTGGGCTGTACAGGAAAATAACACAATGCGCAGCAACCGCATGACGATTTATCTTGCCGATGACGGGTCAGCTAAGGTACAATAAAGTGATGGAAATAGCGTAAGGCGTATGTTGGAGGACACGATTTTGCATATCGAGGCAAGAAACCTGGTAAAGACATTCAAGAAGCGCACGGTGGTTGACCGCGTGTCTCTGCGCGTGGAAAAAGGGGAGATTGTCGGCCTTTTGGGGCCGAATGGCGCGGGCAAGACCACGACATTTTACATGATTGTCGGCCTGGAACGTCCGACGTCCGGCGAGGTATTCCTGTCGGATGTCAATATCACGGATGAGCCGATGTATCACCGTGCAGCTCTGGGCATCAGCTATCTGACGCAGGAAGCCTCGATTTTCCGCAAACTGACCGTCGACGAGAATATCAAGGCCATCCTGGAGACGACAAAGCTCTCGCGGGCTGAACAGAAAGACAAGCTCGAGGAACTCCTCGAGGAATTCCATATCACGCATGTGCGGGAACGCAAGGGCACGGAACTCTCCGGCGGCGAGCGCCGACGTGTGGAAATTGCGCGCTGCCTGGCTCTCGAACCGCAGTTCATCCTGCTCGATGAGCCGTTTGCCGGCGTCGACCCGCTGGCCGTGGCTGATATCCAGGAAATCATCCAGTATCTCCGGGAACGGGGCATGGGCATCCTAATCACGGACCACAACGTCCGCGAGACGCTGCAGATCGTCGACCGCGCTTACATCCTCAACAGCGGCAAGATCCTGCTGGAGGGCGACAGCCAGACGATTGCCAACAGCCCGGTAGCAAAGAAATTCTACCTCGGCGATAATTTCACGTTGTAACGGAGAGACAAGCCATGCACATCAGAATCCTAGACAAGTATATATTCAGGGAAGTGTTCAAGGCTTTCCTCTTCGGCATCTGCGCGTTCTCGGCCGTATTCATCGGCTCCGGTACGCTCTTCAAGATTGCCAAGTACATCACCGACTACGGCGCTTCGCTGCCGGCCGTCGTCAAGATCTTCATTTTCGGGCTGCCGTCCGTTATCATGTGGACCTTCCCGATGTCCATGCTGCTCGCCACGCTGCTGACGTTCGGCCGTTTGTCGAGTTCCAGTGAGATCACGGCCATGAAATCCTGTGGTATCGGTTTTTACCGCATCGCGGCACCTGCCGTGCTCATGGGCCTCATCGTCAGCATCGGCGCTATCGCGTTCAACGAGTACGTGGTGCCGTGGGCCAATACGGCTTACCGCAACGTGCTCTACTATGAGATCCAGGGCAACAACGGCATGAAGTCCCAGGAACACATCATCCTCAAGGATATCGAGAACGGGAAGATCCAGCGCCTCGTCTACGCGCGCCGTTACGATGGCGATACACAGACGCTGCAGGGCGTGACGATGCAGGATTTCAACGAAGAGGGCAAGGTCCGTCACGTGGAGAATGCCGAGTACGCCGAGTACAGCATGGACAAATGGGTCATGCACAACGGCATGCTCTATGACATCTCGGAGGGCCAGAGCGAGCACAGCATGCGCTTTGATACGCAGGTGCTGCCGATCAAGGCCAATCCGAAGCAGATCGTGCGGGAACAGAAGGATCCGGAAGAACTCACGATGAAAGAATTGCGTGCTCAGATCAACATCATGAAGACGCAGTATGTCGATACGAACAAGCTTGAGGCAGAGCTCTATCAGCGCATCACGGTGCCGATGGCGAGCCTGATCTTCGCGCTCATCGGCGTGCCGCTGGGGCTGCAGCCGACGCGCAACAGTTCATCGGCCGGCTTTGCGATGAGCGTCATCATCATTTTCTTCTATTACGCGCTGATGACGATGGGCAATGCCCTGGCGCGCAGCGGCATGCTGGCGCCGCTTATCGCCGTCTGGATTCCGAATATTGTCGGACTGATAGCAGGCGTTATCCTCATACGCAGGGCATCCCTCTGATCCGGGGCCTGTCGCTGCGGGAGCAGAAAAACTTTCAGGAAAGGTGGCAGAAACAGGATGTATGGTGTCCTTCTCATTGTAGTCTTGATCATCACTGGCGGAGCCATCGCTTTTATCGGTGACCGGCTCGGCACGAAGGTAGGCAAGAAAAAACTTTCCATCTTCGGCCTGCGTCCGCGTCATACATCAATCATTGTCACGATTTTTACCGGCGTGTGCATTACGACGCTGACGTTCGGCGTCATGGCAGCGACGTCGAAGAACGTGCGCACGGCTCTGTTCGGCATGGAAAAGCTCAATCAGCGCATGCAGACGACCCAGAACAATCTCAACCAGGTGTCGGCGGATCTCGCCGCTGCTCAGCAGGAGCAGGAAGCGGCCAATGCAGCGTTGGAGCAGTCGCATAAGGAGATTGCGGATCTTCAGGAGCAGCAGAAGTCGCTGGAGGAAGAATCGCGTCAGCTGCAGGAGGGCAACCGCCTCCTGGAGCTTGCCAAGCAGGAACTCATGCAGCGCAACGATGTGCTGGCTGCCGACAACGATAAGCTGGGGCAGCAGAACGATATGCTGCTCTCCGCCAATGACTCACTGACGAGCCGCAACGCTGAGCTTTCCGGCCGCAATGAGATATTGACCGCGGACAACAAGACGCTTGAGCAGCGTACCGAAGCGCTGCGTAATGGCCTCATAACGATTCGCGAGGGCGATATCATCTTCCGGGCCGGCGAGGTCATCGCCAGCGGTGTCATCCGCGGCAACCGTCCGGTCGCGGAAGTCGAGGCGGACATGCAGGCGCTCGCACAGCTCGCAAGCCGCAATGTATCGGCGCGTCTCGGACAGGATGTCTCGGACAAGGATGTCTGGATCTACAAGCCGGAATTCGAATCAGCCGTCCAGACCATCGCCAAGAGCCCGCAGGATATGGTCGTGCGCGTGGTGGCTGCCGGCAATCTGGTGCGCGGTGAAGAGGTTCGCGCTTCGCTGCAGCTTTACAAGAACAGTGTCATTTACCAAGACAAGGAATTCATCATCGCCCGCGCTTATCAGCTCAAGGGATCCAGCGGTGAGGCCGAGCAGACGGTCATGAGCTTCCTCAAGGAGGTCAATATCGCGGCTTCCGGCAAGGGAATCCTGCAGGATCCAATCCGCGGATCCGTGGGTGTCATGGATGGTGCTCAGTTCTACGACATCGTCAATGATCTGGCCGGCCGCCGCGGCACGGTGGTGCTCTCCGCCTACGCCCGCGGCAATACGGATGCACTTGGACCGTTGCGCCTCAATATCAAGGCCGAGCAGCTGCCCGACCAGCCCTGAAGGCGCTGAGCCGGGTGCGGGAGCACATGCAGATGAAGAAACGTTCCGGGCCCGCAGCAGGCAGCTCTGCGCGGGCCCGTTTTCTATAGGAAAGTGAGGCAGGATGCATGGATATGAAGCAACGAACGATTGCGGCGCTCGATCCCGGCCGCGACAAATGCGGCTTTGCCATATTGCGGCAGGATGGCCGCGTGCTCATGCAGCGCGTCATCGAGACGCAGCACTTGGAAGCGGAGGTGCAGCAGGCACAGGCCGATTTTTCCTTTGAGGTGCTGGTGGAAGGGAACGGCACGACGAGCAAAGCCGCACGCAGCAGGATCCGCGAGGTCCTGCCGGATCTTCGCATCGAGGTCGTCGATGAATACCGCACGACGGACATGGCGAAGAAAGCCTACTGGCAGGCCAATCCGCCGCATGGCTGGCGACGCCTGCTGCCCGTCACGATGCAGGTGCCGCCGGTGCCTGTCGATGATTTCGTGGCCGTCATCCTCGGTCACCGCTTTTTGGAGGAACACCATCATGAATGAGAAACAGCATCGTCCTGACTGGACGGAATACTTCCTGGACATTGCCAGAGCCGTAGGCCGCCGCGCCACTTGCCTGCGCCGCCGCTACGGCGCCATTATCGTCAAGGACAAGATCATCATCAGCACGGGGTACAACGGCGCACCGCGCGGCGAGGCCAACTGCATCGACACGGGCATCTGCGAGCGCGAACGCCTCCACGTGCCGAAGGGACAGAATTATGAGCTCTGCGTGGCCGTGCATGCGGAACAGAATGCCATCATCAACGCGGATTCCGCCGCGATGGAGGGCGCGACGATCTACATCGTCGGCATCAATGCCGATGGCAGCCTGGCCTCAGGCAAGCCGTGCCTGCTCTGCCGCCGCATGCTGCGCAATGCCAAGCTCGCAAAGGTCGTTTATTACGAGACGGACGGCAGCGTCGTCTCCTGCCGTCCAGATGAGATCCATGACTGACCGATGTGCTGATTTCACAAGGCCTGACGGCACTTTCGAGAACCATCATCAGGGGCTGGAAGTGATTGACACTACTCTGGCGGTGCGTTAAAATAGATATGCTGTATGGTGTCCCTTGAATGGGGCAGTTATGGATTTTGAAAAGGAGTGCGCTTGTATGCCAGACTATATGTTGGCGTTTATCATCGCTGCCGGTGTGGCACTGTTGGTGACGCCAGGGGTCATTTGTTTTGCAGCGAAAACGGGAGCCATGGATGCTCCAGATCCGAGAAAGGTTCACAAGAAGCCGATTCCGCGCATAGGCGGCATTGGCATTTATTTTGCGTTCATGATTGCTGTCCTCAGCGTCCTGTCCTTCACGGAAGTGACGCATGAGGTGATGACGGAGCTCATCGGGCTCATGGTCAGCGGCACGCTGATCGTGATCGTCGGTGTCATCGATGATTACAAGAATCTGCCGGCCAAGGTCAAGCTCCTGGGCCAGATCATCGCGGCCTGTGTGCTTGTCATTGCCTTCGATGTCCGCATCGACTTCATCACGGACCCGTTCGGCGATTATTTCTATCTCGAGTGGCTTGCCATTCCGGCGACGGTCTTCTGGCTGGTCGGGCTGACGAACACCGTAAACCTCATTGATGGTCTTGACGGCCTGGCAGCAGGCGTATCGACCATCGCATCCATCACGATTTTCCTCGTGGCCCTGCAGCAGGGCATCATGCTCGTGGCCGTGCTGACGGCTGCGCTTGCGGGCGCTGCCTTCGGGTTCCTTTATTACAATTTCAATCCGGCCAAGATTTTCATGGGGGATTCCGGCAGTCAGTTCCTGGGGTTCATGCTCGCGGGCATTTCGGTCATCGGTGCGGTCAAGAGTGCAGCGACGATTGCGCTCATCGTCCCAATCCTTGCCCTTGGCCTGCCCATCCTCGATACGACCTTTGCCATCGTGCGCCGCTACCGCGGTGGCGTGCCGATCTTCAAGCCGGATAAGGGTCATCTGCACCATCGCCTGCTCGATCTGGGCTTCTCGCAGCGCCAGGCTGTCCTGCTGATGTACGTCATCAGCGCGATGCTCGGTCTTAGCGCCGTGGCCCTGACGGAGGTCAGCAGCCAGATTGCCATAGCCATCGTTTGTGTCGTCGTTGTCGTCGTCCTGTTCGGCGCCAAGAAACTCGGCATATTCCATATGAATGATTCCGCGCATCAGCATTGAAGAGGAGGGGCTTGTAGTGGAAAAGAAGAAAATCAAGGTCATGACTGTGTTCGGCACGCGGCCGGAAGCCATCAAGATGGCGCCCATCGTGCTGGAACTCCAGAAGCATCCGGATACGATTGAGCCGGTGGTGGCCGTTACGGCACAGCACCGCGAGATGCTTGACCAAGTGCTGAATCTCTTTCATATCAAGCCGGATCACGATCTCAACATCATGGCGGCAGGCCAGACCCTGTTTGACATCACGACGAAGGCCATGTGCGGCCTCGACAAGGTCCTGACGGAAGAGAAGCCGGATATCGTCCTCGTGCACGGTGATACGACGACGACCTTTGCCGGTGCTCTGGCCGCCTACTATCATCAGACGACGGTCGGCCATGTGGAGGCCGGTCTGCGCACGCACAACAAGTATTCGCCGTTCCCGGAGGAGATGAACCGCCGTCTCACGGGCTGCATTGCTGATCTCAATTTCGCCCCGACGGAGACGTCGGAGCAGAACCTCTTGGCAGAGAATGCAGCGCCGGAATCCATCTTCGTGACGGGCAATACGGTCATCGATGCCCTGCATCACACGGTACGTGATGATTTTTCCTTTGACGATGAGCTGCTGCAGCACGTGGATTTCGCTCATAAGCGCGTGATTCTCGTGACGACGCACCGCCGTGAGAACCTCGGCGAGCCGATGCGCCACGTCTATAAGGCACTGAAAGCTCTGACGGAAGAATTCGACGATGTGGAAATCGTCTTCCCCGTACACAAGAACCCAAAGGTGCGCGAGGTCGTCAATGCGGAACTTGGCGGCCTCGAGAAGGTCCATTTGATCGATCCGCTCGATTATGAGCCGTTCGCGAACCTCATGAACAAGGCGTATCTGATTCTGACGGATTCGGGCGGCGTGCAGGAAGAAGCACCGGCACTCGGCAAGCCGGTCCTCGTGCTGCGCGATACGACGGAACGTCCGGAGGCCGTGCTTGCTGGAACAGTCAAGCTCATCGGCACGGACCGTGAGCGCGTCTATGCGGAAGCGAAAAAGCTCCTGACGGACAAGGATGAGTACAGCCGCATGGCCGAAGCGGTCAACCCGTATGGCGACGGCCAGGCAGCCCGCCGCATCATCCACGCCATCCTGTATCATTACGGACTGGCCGATGGCCGCCCGGATGTCTTTGAGAGCCACATCCGCTAAACGCATATCCAGCATGTCAAAGCAAGACAGGAAACGCATATCCCGTCTTGCTTTTTTATTTGTTTTGTCGGTTTGCATCGAATTGCAAAGACTACAGAGATAATAAAACGATAGGGGGAGAGGGAATGACGGAGAAGAAACCGAAAGAGCATGAGGATTCGCATGAGGGACTCAGGGCGGGACTGCATCAGGCGGTAAAGGCATTTGCCGTCTTGAGCGGCGTCGGCATCTACCTCGTGGTCTTTGTCGGCATCTGCCTGTTCCTCGGCGACCTTGCCGACCGCTTCCTGCTGGGGGATGGTTATGGTGGCAAACTGACCGGTATCCTGATCGGTTTTCCCGGTGCCTTTTACACGCTGTTTCGCCAGCTCAAGCGGAATGGCGTCGTCTGAAGACCGGATGATGAGGTATTTTGCTTTTCTGGTAAAAAAGGCTTGCTATATCTTCTTTTATCGCATATAATAGTCCATGCGATGAATCAATAGAAAACAATACCGTTGATTTATCGAATGATAAACACTGTTTATTTACGGCATAAATCGTGATACAAAATGCAGATGACAAAGAATTTTTGTGGAGCAGGAGTATGATGGATTTTGTCGAAATAAAAAAGATGGAGATTCATGATATCTCCGGTTTTCCTGTGATATTCATCGAAGACGGCGGGGTCGCTGTCAGAGGAGGAATATGAAACAACTTTTATCGATATTCGTGAAGCGGCTGTCACTGGCCCTGGGAATCACCACGCTCGTGATTGGTGCCGGGCTCTTCGCAAGAGGAGACGGGACACTCATCGCAGCGCTTTTTCTCGGGTATCTGACAGCGCTGGTGTTTGTCTGGAATCAGGCATGGCGCCTCTGGCGCCTGACATTCCTGCGGCAGGGAGGCAAGCGGCAGATGCTCTGGGGCATGGTGCTCCGGATGCTCCTGCTCTTCCTGGTCCTGTTTGCGGCGGCAGCGATTTCCGTCGACGTCTTCAACGTCGTGGCAATCGGCTTTTTGACCTGCTACGGGCTGTCCCTGTTCCTGATGATCCGCATGAATCTCGATAAAAAATAACTCGGGTTTTACCTGGGAGGGAGGTATAGGTTATGCATGAAATCGGTGTTCGTGAAGTAGTGCATTGCGCCGGCTTGACGTTCAACTGGGAAACCCTGTGCATGACCTGGCTCACGATGGCGATCGTCATCCTGATCGCATGGCTGGCCACGCGGAATCTCAAGATGGTTCCGACGGGCTGGCAGAATGTGGTCGAGATCATCGTCACGGGGCTGGAAGCACAGGTCGACTCGATGATGGGCAAGCGAGGTCATTTCCTTGCGCCGTTCATCGTGTCGCTGTTCATGTTCCTGCTGGTGTCGAACTGGTTGGGACTTGTTCCTACGTTGTCTTCGCCGACGAACGACTTGAACACCACCTTGGGGCTGGCGCTCCTCGTCGTCGTGATGGTACATGTACTGGGCGTACATATGAAAGGCGGGCATTATATCGCTCATTTCTTTAAACCAACGCCAGTCTTTGTCATCATCAACGCCATCGAAGAAATCGCAAAGCCGATCACGTTGTCTTTCCGTCTATTCGGCAATATCTTGGCAGGTGAGATCCTGATCATCATCCTGCTCAAGCTGATGCCAATCTGGATGCCGATCCCGTCAGTTATCTGGCTGGCGTTCAGTATCTTCATCGGCGGAGTCCAGGCCTTCATCTTCACGATGCTGACAATGGCGTATCTCGCCAATGCCGTCAAGGAAGATGAAGAAGAGTCGTAATGTCGAAAATGGTTCAAGGAACATTCATTCAATCTTTTACTTTCTTTTTACTTTAAGGAGGATCTTTTCATGGAAAACGCAATCATGGTAGCAGCAGCTCTGGTCGGTGCAGGTGTTTGCATGGGCTTGGCAGCAGTCGGTGCAGGTCTTGGTGATGGTCTCGTCACGAGCCGCTTCATCGAGGGTATCACGCGTCAGCCGGAAGCACAGAGCAAGCTCTTCACGAATACGCTGATTTCCGTAGGTCTGATCGAGTCCATGGCCATCATTGCGACGGTCGTAGCCCTGATCATGCTCTATGCTAACCCGCTCATCAAATAATTCCATTTTGATGAAAAACGTAAAAGGGAGGCATAGCAATTGATAGATATCAATGCCACATTGATCGCTCAGATCTTGAACTTCTTGATCTTAGTGGGAATCCTTCGCGCGTTTGCCTATAAACCGGTTATCCGCATGCTCAAGGCTCGTCAGGACAGGATCCAGGAAAGCTTGAACAAAGCGGATTCTGACGTCGCTGAAGCGGACAAGCTGCTTGCCGAGTACAAGGCAAAGCTTGCTGAGGCCAACGCGAAAGCCGAGACGATCGTCATGAACGCAGAAAAGCGCGCCAGTGAAGAACGTGAGGCAAAACGTGAGGAGATGAAGCGTGAGATCGAGCAGATGCGCAAGGCTGCCCAGGCTGAGATCGCACGCGAGCGCGAACATGCCGTTGAGCAGATGCGCGCTGAGATGATTACGCTGTCCATGGCGGCAGCCGGTAAGATCATTGCCAAGAATATCGACAAATCCGAGAACGAGGCACTCGTTGCGGAATTCGTCGACAAGCTCAACAAAGACAAGATTGGTGATTTGCCATGCTAAACATACAGCTTGCACGGAAGTATTCCCGCGCAATCTTCGAGATTGCACAGGAAGAGGATAAGCTTGTGGAGTATGGCAAGGAGCTCGATGCCGCGCGCGAGGGACTGGAGTCCGTGCCGCAGGCCATTGAATTCCTCTCCAATCCACAGGTCGAGCCGAAGGTGAAGAAGGACCTCTTGAAGAAATGCTTCGAGAAGGAACTCTCGCAGAATGTGTACCATTTTCTGCTGTTATTGGTTGACAAGCATCGCTTTGCCCTGCTGCCGGCCATCACGGAAGAGTACCGCGCACTTTCAAATGAGGCCAGAGGCATCCTGATCGCAGATGTAACGACGGCTTCTGCTGCGACGAAGAAGCAGCAGAAGGCCATTGCCGAGAAGCTCGAGAAGGTGACGGGCAAGAAAGTGGAGCTCCGCCTCCATGAGAACAAGGCCCTCATCGGCGGCGTCGTCGTCCAGATTGGCGACCGCCGCATCGACGGCAGTGTAGCTGGCCGTCTTGCCACGCTGAAGAAACAATTACTGGCTAACGAGTGATGAAACTGGGGTGACAGCGAAGTTATGAAAATGAATCCGGAAGAAATAACGGCCATCATCAAAGACCAGATCAAGAACTACGATGTGGATCTCAATGTCGATGATGTTGGTTCGGTTATCGAAATCGGTGACGGCATCGCGCATATCCATGGCCTCGAGAAGGCAATGGCGGGCGAGCTGCTCGATTTCGGCAATGATATTTATGGTTTGGTCCTGAACCTTGAGCAGGACAACGTCGGTGCCGTTATCTTAGGCGGTGAGACGAAAATCAAAGAGGGCACGCAGGTCAAGCGTACGGGCAAGATCATGCAGGTTCCTGTCGGTGAGGCCATGATCGGCCGCGTCGTCGATGCACTCGGCCGTCCGATCGATGGCAAGGGCAAGATCAATGCGGAAGCCACGCGTCCGGTCGAGTATCCGGCACCTGGCATTGCAGACCGCAAGCCGGTCAAGGAGCCGCTGCAGACTGGTATCAAGGCCATCGATGCCCTCGTACCAATTGGCCGTGGCCAGCGCGAGCTCATCATCGGCGACCGCGGCATCGGCAAGACGGCAATCGCCATCGATACGATCCTCAATCAGCATGACCAGAACTGTATCTGCGTCTATGTTGCCATCGGCCAGAAGGCTTCGACGGTTGCACGTGTCGTCAAGACGCTCGAAGAGCGCGGCGCCATGAAGTACACGATCGTCGTCGCGGCAACGGCTGCTGATTCCTCGCCGCTGCAGTACCTGGCACCGTATGCCGGTGTTGCCATGGCGGAGCACTTCATGTATCAGGGCAAGGCTTGCCTCTGCATCTACGATGACCTCACGAAACATGCAGCTGCATACCGCGCCATGTCCCTGCTGCTCAGAAGACCGCCAGGACGTGAGGCATATCCGGGCGATGTATTCTACTTGCATTCCCGTCTGCTCGAGCGCGCAGCCAAGCTCAACGATGAACTCGGCGGCGGCTCCATCACGGCACTGCCAATCATTGAGACGCAGGCTGGTGATCTTTCTGCTTATATCCCGACGAACGTCATCTCCATCACTGATGGTCAGATCATGCTCGAGACGGATGCATTCTATTCCGGTATCCGTCCGGCTATCAACGTCGGTCTTTCCGTATCGCGTGTCGGTGGTTCGGCTCAGATCAAGGCTATGAAGCAGGTCGCCGGTACGATGCGACTCGATCTCGCTCAGTATCGCGAACTCGCAGCGTTCTCGCAGTTCGCCTCGGACCTCGACAAGGAGACGAAGGCACAGCTCGACCGTGGCGCACGCATGGTCGAGACGCTGAAGCAGGCTCAGTACAGCCCGCTGCTCGTCCAGGATCAGGTCATGATCATCTACACGGCTGTCAAGGGCTATCTTGCGGATATTCCCGTGGAGAAGGTTGTCGATTTCCAGAAGGATTTCCTGGCCTTCATGCACACGCAGCATCCGGAAGTCGCACAGAAGATCATCGAGCAGAAGAAGCTCGATGATGCTCTTGAGACGCAGCTCAAGCAGGCCATCGAGGAGTTCAAGGAAACTGTACCGTATAAAATGGCATAAGGCGAGGTGATTCTTTTTGGCTAGTTTACAGGATATTCGCCATCGCATCAGGAGTGTAAAGAGTACCAAGCAGATCACGAGTGCCATGAACATGGTCGCCACGAGCCGTCTGCGTCACGCCAAAGAGGCTGCGACGTCGAATCGTCCCTATGCAGAAAAGGTCAGCGAAGTCGTTCATGCCATCGCGAAGAATGCGGGTACGGATTTCTCGCATCCCCTGCTTGAAACGCATAAAGACGGCAAGAAGCTCATCTTCCTCATCACGTCGGACAAGGGCCTCGCAGGTGCGTATTCTTCGAATGCCTGCAAAGAGGCGGAAGCCCTCATCGAGAAGGAAGACGATACGGAGTTCGTCATTGTCGGCCGCAAAGGCGTCGGTCATTTCAAGAGCCGGGGCTATAAGGTCATTCAGGAATACATCGGCATCAGCGAGCGTCCTACACCAGAGAAGGCACATGAGATTGCAATGTCGCTCATTGACCTTTACAAGAGCGGTAAGTATCGTGAAGTGACGATGATCTATACGAAATTCGTTTCCGCAATCAGCTGCGAGCCGAAGTCGGGAGCAATCCTCCCGTTTGCACCGCTGGAGGCTGAGGAAGAAGATACCCTGCATACGGAGTACATCTATGAGCCGGACGCAGCTACGGTGCTCGGCTTCATGCTTCCGCAGTACCTCTTCACGGTTATCTACGCGGCACTTTTGCAGTCGGCAGCCAGCGAGCTCTCGTCGCGCATGAACGCGATGAGCAACGCGACGGACAATGCAGAAGACCTCATGGACAAGCTGAACCTGCACTACAACAAGGTACGTCAGGCTGGCATCACCCGCGAGATCACGGAGATTGTCGGCGGCGCCGAAGCCCTCAAATAAGGGCATATAAGGAGGTTTACCATTGGCAAAAGGTAAAGTCGTACAGGTCATCGGACCTGTCGTAGATATCGAATTCCCGGCAGGTGAACTGCCGGCAATTCTCAACGCAGTCACCATCAAGGGCGAGACGAGCGTCAAGATTGACCTCGTGGTCGAAGTCATGCAGCACCTCGGCGACAGCGTGACGCGCTGCATCGCCATGAGCTCGACGGATGGTCTGATGCGTGGCATGGAAGCTGTCGATACGGGCCATCCGATCATGGTCCCGGTCGGCACGGAATGCCTTGGACGCGTATTCAACGTCCTTGGTCAGACGGTTGACCATAATCCGGCTCCGGTCGGCAACAAGGAATCCTGGCCGATTCATCGTCCGGCTCCGAAGTTCGACGAACAGGAGACGAGTGCACAGATCCTTGAGACGGGCATCAAGGTCGTCGATCTCATTGCTCCGTACTCGAAGGGCGGCAAGACGGGCCTCTTCGGCGGCGCTGGTGTCGGCAAGACGGTCCTTATCATGGAGCTCATCCATAACATCGCAACGGAGCACGGCGGTTATTCCGTATTTGCCGGCGTCGGCGAGCGCACGCGCGAGGGCAATGACCTCTGGGGCGAAATGACGGAGTCGGGCGTCATCGACAAGACGGCTCTCGTTTACGGTCAGATGAACGAGCCCCCTGGAGCACGTATGCGCGTTGCACTGACGGGCCTCACGATGGCAGAGTACTTCCGCGATGTCCAGCATCAGGACGTGCTCCTCTTCATCGATAACATCTTCCGTTTCATTCAGGCAGGTTCTGAGGTTTCGGCCCTGCTCGGCCGCATGCCGTCGGCCGTTGGTTATCAGCCGACGCTGTCCACGGATATCGGTGCTCTGCAGGAGCGCATCACGTCGACGAAGAATGGTTCCATCACGTCGGTCCAGGCTGTCTATGTCCCGGCCGATGACCTCACGGACCCGGCACCGGCTGGTACGTTCACGCACCTCGATGCCACGACGGTTCTTTCGCGTCAGATCGCAGAGCTCGGTATTTATCCGGCCGTTGATCCGCTCGATTCCACGAGCCGTATCCTCAATGCAGAGGTCCTCGGCGAGGAGCATTACCAGGTCGCCCGCGGCGTCCAGGCTGTGCTTCAGAAGTACAAGGAACTCCAGGATATCATTGCCATCCTCGGTATGGAAGAACTTTCCGATGAGGATAAACTGACGGTATCGCGCGCCCGCAAGATCCAGCGTTTCCTCTCGCAGCCATTCTTCGTTGCAGAGGTATTCACGGGTTCGCCGGGCAAGTACGTGCCGCTCAAGGAGACGGTACGCGGCTTCAAGGAGATTCTCGAAGGCAAGTACGATGACCTGCCGGAGAATGCATTCTACATGGTCGGCACGATCGATGAGGCAGTGGAGAAGGCACGGAAGATCAAAGAGGAGGAGTAATCGATGGCGACTATCAAGCTAGAGATTGTCTCTCCGGATAAAGTGGTCTATACGAACGACATCAGCATGCTGATCGTCCGTTCGACGGGCGGTGAGCTCGGCATCCTGCCGCATCATGCGCCGCTCGTGACAGGCCTGGTGCCGCATGCCATGCGCGTGCGCCTCGGCGCTGACCGCGACGAGCAGCTCATCGCAGTGGCCGGCGGCTTCATGGAAGTCACGCCGGAAAAGATCACGGTGCTCGCCACGGCTGCTGAGCAGCCGATCGATATCGATATCAACCGCGCCAAGGAGGCCATGGCCCGCGCCAAGGCCCGCATCGAGGCGTTCCACCAGCATACGCCGGAATCGAAGGATATCGATGTGGAACGGGCGGAACTCGCCCTGCAGCGCGCCATCGCGCGTCTGCGTGCCACGAAAACAGAGTTTGAAGACTGATCCGGTCATACAGGACTTGAAAACTGCTGCGCGAAGCAAATGCTCTGCGCAGCAGTTTTTTTGCGGTAAAAGCAGCGAAGCATGAGCACGGGGAGGACAGTAAAGCCCTGGCTATGATATAATAAACAAAGCTTTTGCGATATGCACGCGTGAGTACATGGAAAGGGCGTTATGTATGGAGTTATTGGATATCAATACCTTGGGGTTCCTCGTATTTTTCGGCTTTATGGCAGCGTTCATCGATTCCGTTGTCGGCGGTGGCGGGCTGATTTCCATCCCGGCCCTCATGTGGACGGGCCTGCCGCCGCTTACGGTGCTCGGCACGAATAAGGTTGCGGCCGTCATGGGCGCGTTCACAAGCTTCATGACCTTCGTGCGCTCGGGCAAGGTCGACGGCTGGCTCATCCGCCGCCTGTTCCCCATCTCTTTGATCGGCTCGGCCGTCGGCGTGCTGGCCGTGCGTCAGATCCCTTCGGAATTCCTGCGCCCGCTCGTCGTCGTCATGCTGATCCTCGTGCTCATCTACAGCGTGCTCAAGAAGGACTGGGGCAAGGAGTCCACTTACAGCGGCATGAGCACGCGTCTGCTCGCGCTCTCGGGGGTGGTCGCCTTTACTTTTGGCTTCTATGATGGCTTCTTTGGCCCGGGCACGGGTTCCTTCCTGCTGTTTGCCTTCCTGATGGTCGGTTTCGATTTCCTCGGTGCGGCGGCCAATGCGCGTGCGCTGAATTTTGCCAGCAACATCGCGGCGGCCGTGCTGTTCAGTTATTTCGGCATCGTGGACTTTGCGCATGCCATCCCGATGGGCCTCTCGATGATCGTCGGGGCCTGGTGCGGTGCGCGCGTTGCGTTGTCCAAGGGTGCCGGCTACGTGCGGCCGCTCTTCATCATCATGACGACGGTCCTCATCGGCAAGCAGCTGCTGGAGCTTTTCAAATGAGTGATGGCAGGGGATCTGCCCTGAGGAAAGTTTTCTTGCTTTTATACGCGAATAACCGTAAAATAGAAAAGTACTAATCTATATCTGAATCATGGTGAAAGGTGATTGACTATGAGCATTTTTTCGCGATTCCTGCCGAAAAAGAAACCGGTAGAGATCAAAAATAATATCCCGAAGGAAAAAGCGAACATAAAGAAGACGTTCGGCATCTACTGCCACAGCCATCATGGCACCTCGGGCGACAAGCTCTGCCCGAAGTGCACGGCACTTCTCGCAACGGTCATGACGAAGATGAACCGCTGCCCCTATGGCATCACGAAGCCCATCTGCGACCGCTGTGACCGTCCGTGCTTCGGCGCCAAGCAGACGCAGGAATTCCTCAAGATCATGAACAGCACGCAGAAGCGCATGTTCCTGCGCCATCCGGTCATGACGTTCAAGCACAAGCTGGCCAGCATGGGCGTCGATTACGCGAAGTATCAGCAGCAGAAGAAGCTTGACGATAAAGTCAAGGCCAAGGAGAAGGCATCGAAGGAGCGTGCCAAGGAGCGCAAGGGGAAGAAATAATCTCCGCATTTTGCGATGCATGACGAGGGGGCGGTTTCTTTGTTCTGGAAACGACACGCCAAGGCAATCATGAATATCCTGGTTGCCTTGCTCGTACTGGCTGCCATATATGCGAAGATGGAGACGGAAGGGACGGAATCCCTGGTGCGCACCAGGGATGGCTATATCCTGATAGGATCCGTGGTTGTCCTCATCGTGATTCATCGCTTGACGAAGCGGCAGCAGAAAAAATAATGGTACGACCTGTGGATAACTCGGCTGTTTGCGGCGCAGTTATCCACATTTTTATGCACATTTTCAACAGAAGCGGTGGATAACCCGCATCTGCATGTGGAAAAGAGAAAGGATGGATGGCAGATTGCCGGGAAACGATCAAAGGAAGGAGAAACGGGCGCATCACGCCCCGATTGCCGAGGCCATGCGTGCCTACGCAGAGGATGGGGCACTGGCGTTCCACACGCCGGGGCATAAGCAGGGACTCGGCGCGCATGCGCTGCTGCGCAAACTCGTGACGCCGGAGGGGCTGCGCGAGGAAGTCTCGCTGATGGAAGAGCTCGATGACCTGCATGAGCCGACCATGTGCATCCGCGAGGCACAGGAACTCGCAGCTGAGCTTTACGGTGCCGATCAGGCCTACTTCATGATCAACGGCACGACGGGAGCCATCCATGCCATGCTGATGGGCAGCCTTTGTCCCGGCGACACGGTGTTCGTGCCGCGCAATGCGCATCGTTCGGTGATCGGCGGCCTGATCCTCTCGGGGGCCAGGCCGGTCTTCATCCAGCCGGAAATCGATGAGCGGCTCGGCATCGCCATGGGGCTGACTGCGGCCGCAGTCAAAGCCGCCATTGACGCGCATCCGGAAGCGCGGGCTCTCGTGCTCGTCCACCCGACGTATTACGGCGTGACGTTCGATCTTTCGGTGCTGGCGAAGCTCGTCCATGCGCACGGCATGCTGCTGCTCGTTGACGAGGCCCATGGCCCGCATCTGCGTTTCAGCGGGGAACTGCCGCCGCAGGCGCTTGACTGTGGCGCGGATATCGTCGCACAGAGCACGCACAAGATGCTGGGCTCCATGACACAGACCTCAATGCTGCTCGCCAAGGGGCCGCGCGTTCATTTTGAACGCCTGCGCGAGGCGGCAAGCCTGCTGCAGTCCACGAGCCCCAATCAGCTGCTGCTCGCATCCCTTGACATCGCGCGGCTGCAGATGGCAGAGGACGGGGAGAGGCTCGTGGGCCGTGCGGTACGCCTGGCACGGCAGCTGCGCGCCGGCATCAATGAGATCGACGGCCTCTGGTCCTTCGGCCCTGAATACGTCAGACATCCGGGCGCCTCGGGACTCGACGAGACGAAGGTTACGGTCACGGTGACAGGTCTCGGCCTGACCGGTGTCGAGGCCGAAGCCATCCTGCGCCATACGTACAAGATCCAGTGTGAACTCTCCGATGCGCGCAACGTGCTCTTCATCATTTCCTATGCCGACACGGAGCGCGAGACGTCTTATCTGCTCCATGCGCTGCAGGAGCTGGCCGCACATCATCACTCAAGAGACAGAGAGGGCAGATTCGATGTGCCGCCGTTGCCGCCTTTGCCTGGCGCCGGCTGCTCGCCGCGTCTGGCCTTCTTTGCCCGCAAGGAGCCGGTGTCCTTTGCGACGGCTGCTGGACGAGTGGCGGCTGAACAGGTCATGTTTTACCCGCCGGGCATCCCCATTCTCTGCCCCGGTGACCGCATCGACGAGGCGAGCCTGCATTACATCCGGTATATGCAGGAGCTCGGACTCAAGGTCGTGGGGCCGCAGGACGCCTCCCTGCAGCATCTGCAGGTTCTGGCGGAGGACTCCACGCATGTACAGGATGAAGAAAAGAGATATGGATATGAATAAGGGAAAACTCATCATCATTGAAGCCGGAGACGGCTCGGGCAAGGCTACGCAGACCAAAGCGCTCTACGAGCATCTGCGCCGTGACGGCCACCGCGTCCATCGCGTGGAATTCCCCGATTACGCCTCAGATGCCTCCATGCCCGTGCGCATGTACCTGCGGGGGGACTTCGGCGGCCATGCGGAAGATGTCAATGCCTTTGCCGCGTCGACCTTCTTTGCTGTGGACCGCTACGCCTCTTTCCGCATGAAATGGAAATCGTTTTACGATGCCGGCGACATCATCCTGGCTGACCGCTACACGACCTCGAATATGGTCCATCAGGCCATCAAGATTGCGGATGAGGACGAGCGCAAGGCGTTCCTCGACTGGCTCTGGGACTTTGAATTCACGAAGCTCGGCCTGCCCGTACCGGATAAGGTCGTCTTCCTCGACATGGACCCCGCCGTCGCGGACCGCCTGATCGCTGCCCGTGCGGCCAAGATGCAGACGGAGAAGGACATCCATGAACGCGATACGGACTACCTGCACCGCTGCCATGCGGCCTATGTCAGCCTGGCCCGGCAGTACGGCTGGGCGCGCGTGGCCTGCAGCGAAGGCGGCGAGCCGCGCGCCGTCGAAGCAATCCATCGGGACGTCTATGCGGCCGTTCAATCGGTATTGGCGTAAATTGCATTTCATCGAACAGGAAAGGAACGACATGATTAAAGAAGTATTGGTGGTCGAGGGCAAAATGGATGTCGTGGCCATCGACAAGGCAGTCGAAGCCGACTGCATCATCACGGAGGGCTTCAATTTGAAGCCGCAGGCTTTGAAAAACATCGAGCAGGCTTATAAGAAACGGGGCATCATCATCATGACGGACCCGGATTCGGCAGGGGAACGCATCCGCAAATTCCTGTCGAAGCGTTTCCCCGAGGCCAAGCACGCGTTCGTGCCGGTCGAGGAAGCGACGGCTCATGACGATATCGGCATTGAGCAGGCGAAGCCGGAGGCCATCCGCAAGGCACTCGCAAAAGTCCGCACGCTCGACTGGGAGCCGAAGCAGATCTTTTCGGGGGCCGATCTCATCATTCACGGCCTTTCGGGTGCACCGGAGGCTTCTTCGCGCCGGGCGCGCCTTGGCGAGAAGCTCGGACTCGGCTTTGCCAATGCCAAGACATTCCTGACGCGCCTCAATCATTACGGCGTGAGCCGCGAGGAATTTGACCGCGCCATCGCCGAGATGGCACAGGAAGACGAAGAACACGCAGGAAAGCAGGAGGGAATCTGATGAACGCAGAAGACGAGAAGGTATTGCAGCCCAAGATCGCGAGCCGTGAAGTGACGACACACATTCTCAAGGCCTTTGGACTGCGCATGAGCAAGAAGCTCGGTCAGAACTTCCTCATCGATGCCCGCATTGTGCAGGGCATCGTCGATGCCGCTGAGATCAAGCCGGGCGACCGGGTGCTTGAGATCGGCCCGGGCATCGGTACGCTGACGCAGGGCCTTGCGGAAGCCGGGGCTGAGGTCACGGCCGTCGAGCTTGACAAGAAGCTGCCCGCCGTGCTCAAGGAAACGCTCAAGGCCTACGACAACGTCACGATCGTGCCGGGCGATATCCTCAAGGTCAATATCCCCGAGATCATGGGCGAAGGACCGTTCAAGGTCGCGGCCAACCTGCCGTATTACATCACGACGCCAATCCTCATGACGCTGCTCGAACGCCGCCTGCCCATCACGCACATGGTCACGATGGTCCAGAAGGAAGTGGCGGAGCGCATGACCGCCAAACCGGGTTCACGCATCTATGGGGCACTCTCGGTTGCCGTCCAGTACTACACGGAACCGGAAATCGTGCTCGATGTGCCGCCGCGCTCGTTCATCCCCGCGCCGGAGGTCATGAGCGTCGTTGTCTCGTGCCGCGTCCGCCGGAAGCCGGCCGTAGATGTCCAGGATGAAAAGCTCTTCTTCCGTGTCGTCAAGGCCGCCTTCGGACAGCGCCGCAAGACGCTGGCCAATGCCCTGCGCGGCGCCGGCTTCCCGAAGGAGCAGGTCCGCGACGCCCTTGAATCTGCCGGCATTGACCCGATTCGCCGCGGAGAGACGCTCACGCTCGCGGAGTTTGGCCAGCTGGCCGATGCCTTTGCCGCGCAGAAAAATGCATAAAACATTTGCTAGTATGATGCTTTTGTTATAGAATACCTTTGTAACACTAGGAATAAGCAAAGAAAGTAGGTATGATAATGGCAGCAACAGCCTGGTCAATCCTCCCGCCAATCATCACGATCGTCTTGGCACTGTGGACCAAAGAGGTCTACATGTCGCTGATCATCGGCATTTTCTCGGGAGCACTGCTCTTCACGGGCGGCAACGTCCTCACAGCAATCCTCACGATGTTTGAGGTCATGGCCGATAAAGTCGGCAGCAACGTCAACATCCTCGTTTTCCTCGTCATCCTCGGCATCCTCGTGGCCGCCATCACGCGCTCGGGCGCAACCAGGGCGTATGGTGACTGGGCCGTCAGGACCATCCACGGCCCGCGCAGCGCGCTGCTCCTGACGGCGCTGCTCGGCGTCGTCATCTTCATCGATGACTACTTCAACTGCCTGACGGTTGGCACCGTCATGCGTCCAGTCACCGACAAGTTCAAGATTGCGCGCACGAAGCTCGCGTACATCATCGATGCGACGGCTGCGCCGGTCTGCATCATCGCTCCCGTCTCGAGCTGGGCAGCCGCCGTCGGCTCCTCCCTGCCGGAAGATACGACCATCGACGGCTTCGCGCTCTTCCTGCACACGATTCCATTCAACCTCTATGCCTGGCTCACAATCCTCTTCATGGTCTTCATCATCTGGACGGGGCGTGATTTTGCAGCTATGGGCAAGAGCATCCTCGCCAACAAGAAGCATTTTGAGATTCCGAAGGAATATCAGGATACCGATGAATCCCAGATCAAGCATGAGGATCAGGGGCATGGCAAGATGATCGATCTGCTGCTGCCATTGCTCGTCCTCATTGCCGCCTGCATCTTCGGCATGCTCTACACGGGCGGCATCTATGAGGGCAAGAGCGTCGCAGAGGCCTTTGCAAACTGCGATTCCTCGAAATCCCTCGTACTCGGCTCGTTCATCGCCTTCGTCTTCACGGGCTTTTTGTACCTGCCGCGCCGCATCGTCACGTTCAATGCGTTCTGTGACAGCTTTGGCTGGGGCTTCAAGGCCATGACGCCGGCCATCTTCATCCTCTGCCTGGCCTGGACGCTTTCGGGCATCTGCAGCAAGGAATACCTCGACCTCGGCGGCTTTGTCGGCGCCGTCGTCAGCGCGCATGCCTCGATCATCCTGTTCCTGCCGCCGATTTTCTTCCTCGTGGCCATCGGCCTGGCCTTCGCGACGGGAACCTCGTGGGGGACGTTTGGCATCCTCATCCCGATTGCCATCGCCGTGCTCGGCACGAATGACCCCAACATGCTCGTCGTCTGCGTTGCCGCCATCCTTTCGGGCGCTGTCGGCGGCGACCATGCTTCGCCGATTTCCGATACGACCATCCTGGCTTCTGCGGGTGCACAGTGCCACCATATCGACCACGTCAGCACGCAGATTCCTTATGTCGCAGTGGTGGCATCCTGCAGTTTCCTCGGCTACCTCGTGGACGGCTTTACGGCAAACGGCTGGCTGGGCCTTGTGACGGCTCTCATCTGCCTGGGCATCTGCATGGCCTATATCCTGGCCCGTGTCCCAGCAATCGCCAATGATGAGAGTCAGCGCTGATTCTCATCGTATTCCCTGATATTCTCTGATGGAAAGAAAGGCAGCGATACACATGATTTACACGTATCAGACGAAGGGCACGTGCTCCCGCCGCATCCAGGTTGAGCTCGATGGCAAGACCATCAGGCACGTCTCCTTCGAGGGCGGCTGCAACGGCAACCTCAAGGGCATCTCGAAGCTCGTCGAGGGCCTCGATATCGATTTTGTCATCGGACGCTTCAAGGGCAATACCTGTGGCGCGCGTCCGACTTCCTGCCCCGACCAGCTGGCCAAGGCCCTGCAGGCCGCTTACGAAGCTGAGCAGAAAGGCTGAGGTGGCTCATGATCTTCGACAGTCACAGCCATACGGCCTTCTCAGCTGACTCTGAGATGCGGGCGCAGGATGCTCTGAAGAACGCGCAGGAGCGCGGCGTCGGCATCGTCTTCACGGAGCATCTCGACCTCGACTATCCGGGGGAGATTGACTTTACCTTTGATCCGCATGCCTACTGGCAGGCATATGAGCCGCTGCGGGGCGAGGGCGTCCGCCTTGGCGTGGAGATCGGCATGTGGGAGCAGACGAGAGAGCGCAGCACAGCCTTTGCAAAAGAGGTGCCGTTTGATCTCGTCATCGGCGCCATCCATCTCGTCGACGGCGGCGATATCTACTACCCGGAATTCTATGCTGGCCGTCAGAAAGCGGAGGTTTACCACCGCTATTATGAACAGATGGCAGAAAATCTTCGCCGTCACGATTTTGTCGACGTGCTCGCGCATATCGACTACATCGCGCGCTATGCGCCGTACGATAATCCGGAAATCTCGTATGGAGATTTCCGAGAAGATATCGATGACGTGCTGCGCGCTGTCATCGAGACGGGAACGGTGCTTGAGCTCAACACGCGCCGCCTCGGCAGCCGCCGCGCACTCAAGGAACTTGTGCCCGTCTACCAGCGCTACCGGGAACTCGGCGGCCGCTATGTGACGGTGGGTTCCGATGCCCATACGGCCGATGCCGTCGCCTGTCATTTCCACACGGCGGAAGAGCTTGTGGACACGCTGGGGCTGCAGATTGTCACGTTCCGCAGCCGCCAGCTGGAATTCTGCCAGCAAAGCTGAACATCACCTGCAGCATTCTGTTGCATAGAGGTGCTGCGGCAACAGGCAAAATACCTGCTGCCGCGGCACCTCTATTTTTTTTGATGAATTGTTATTTTGACCTATTGACATTTTGACCATTTGAGCTATAATAAGAATTGTAAAGAGGAAAGGGAACCGCAAGGAACCCGGAACTCCACGATGACAATATTTCCAAAAAGTTCCCGGGCAGCGAGCACCGCTTCGGGTGTGCCGCTCAGGCAAGCTTGCAGAAAGGGGATTTTGATTATGTTTGGTTTAGTTCCATTTGTATCCGGTAAAGATCTGGCAAGAGAAGAAAATGATTTCGACCGCCTGTTTGATGTCTTTGACGAACCGTTCCTGACGAACTTCAAGGCACCGGATTTCAAGGTCGATGTCAAGGATAACGGCGACAGCTACGATCTCATGGCTGAGCTGCCGGGCCTCAAGAAAGAGAACATCTCCTTGAGTTATAAAGACAACTACCTCACCATTGCGACGAAGCAGGATGAGAATGAAGACAAGAAGGACGAGAAAGGCAATTATGTGCGCCGTGAACGCCGCACGAGTTCCATGAGCCGCTCCTTCTACATCGACAACATCGATGAGACGAAATGCCAGGCCGATTACAAGGATGGCGTCCTCTGTGTCCACATGCCGAAAAAGACGGAAGAATCCGCCGCAGGCCATACGATTGCCATCAATGGCTGATGTCGGCTTGAATACCATTACTTTAGCTTTCCCTCATAACTCTCTCTAACGATAAAAAGAGCGGGGACCGCAGATCTTGCGGTCCCCGCTCTTTTGTACATAAGAGGAGGATCGGGAGAGGCAGGGAACATGCCGTGTCCTTACTCATGGCCTTGGAAAATGGTCCCGGGTAAGGTTGGCCAGTCGCACGAGCGTCAGCATGACGGGAACTTCCGTGAGCACGCCGACGGTTGTCGCGAGTGCAGCGGGACTTGTCACACCGAACAGGGCAATCGCTACGGCCACGGCCAGCTCAAAGAAATTCGACGCACCGATGAACCCGGCCGGTGCCGCGATGGAAAAGGGCAGGCGCAGCAGACAGCAGGCGCCGTAGGTCAGGCCGAAAATCAGGAACGTCTGCAGGATCAGCGGCACGGCAATCAGCAGGATGTGCAGCGGATTCTCAAGAATGATTTGGGCTTGTGAGCTGAAGATGATGACGAGTGTGAGCAGGAGGCCTGCCGTCGTGATGCCGTCAAAGGAATGAACGAATTCCTGTTCGAAATAAGCAAGGCCTTTTTTCCGCACGACGAAGAGGCGCGTGGCAACGCCTGCGGCGAGCGGAATGACGACGAACAGGAAGATACTCAGGAAGAGCACATCGTACGGGACGCTGACATGTGAGACGCCCAGCAGGAATTTGACGATGGGCACGAAGGCCACGAGGATGATGAGGTCATTCGTGGCGACCTGGACAACCGTATAGGCCGGATTGCCGCGTGTCAGCGTGCTCCAGACAAAGACCATGGCCGTGCAGGGCGCGGCTCCCAAAAGGACGGCTCCTGCCAGATAGGAGGTCGCAAGATCTGCGGGCAGGAGCGGACGGAACAGGACGAAGAAGAACGCATACGCGAGTGCATACATCGTGAATGGCTTGATGAGCCAGTTGGCAATCCAGGTGACGAAGAGCCCCTTCGGTGCCCGGCCGACCGCACGGATGCTCTCAAAATCGACCTTGATCATCATGGGGTAGATCATCAGCCAGATCAGGATGGCGATGGGGATGGAAATGCCGTCAATCTCCATCTTCCCGAGGGCGGCGGGGATGGCCGGCAGGAAATGGCCGATGGCGACACCGGCAAGCATGCAGAGCAGTACCCAGACTGTCAGGTACCGCTGGAAGAAATTGATGGGACTGCTGTTTGGCGAACGCATGGCAAAAGACTCCTTATAAATAGACAGATTGAAATATATGAATTAAAAAGGGATAAAACCAGGAGCTCAGTCCTGGCAGCGGCAGTTTTTTCCGGGGACGGCTGCCGATACGTGCTGCAGCTCTGAGAGCCAGTTGGAAATTTCCTTTATGGTATCGGCCTGCAGCGTATAATAGACCCATTTGCCGTCCTTGCGGCTCCGGACCAGACCGGCATCACAGAGAATCTTCATGTGATGGGAGAGCGTGGGCTGGGAGAGATTGAGATTCTCAAGCAGGACACAGGCACATTGCTCCCCCTGCTGCAACAGCTGCAGGATATGCAGACGGTTGGCATCGCCCAGGGCTTTGAATACCTTTACGCGTTGTGCGGATGATATCATGTTGTATCTTCCTTTCCTTCATCGATCTCTTGTTTTCATTATAGATAATACATTTACATACGTCAATATATAAGAGAGAATGATGGCACTGATGTGGTATTTCATATGAATACATAAATATTAATTATAATTAAGAAGATGATTATAACATAAAATTTGCATTATATTTTGCTTTGACAGTTGATAATGAGTTTCTGTTTTGATAATATGGTAGAAAAGAAAATGGATGGTAATGAGTATCAATTGTGAAAAAGAGAGGGAAAGACACATTATGAAAAAGAGATTCATCCAACGTCAAATCGCGTTGGCCGTAGTAGGCGGCTGTCTGTTTGCACCGTTTTCGATGCATTCTGCTTTAGCGGCCGATGAAGAAGTCTATGATTCTGGTGCGGTTGATATCTATGCCGCCAAGAATGCCGAACCGGCGCCAGCGGTGGAAGAGAAGGCAGCTCCCGAAGCACCTTCTGTGGAACCGGTAGCAGAACCGGAGCAGCCGGCTGAGAATGCCTATGCAGGCGGTCAGGTGGCCAAGAATGTTGACCTTGGCATCCTGGGGGATAAGCCGGCACTTGATGCGCCGTTCAGCATCACGGGGTATACGGAGCAGACCATTGAGAACAAACAAGTCACGCAGGTGGCAGACCTCATCGCCAATGATCCATCCATCAGCAATCAGACGCTGTCGGGCGTTTCGAGCGCCTGGAATATCCGCGGCTTCAAGGCGCAGCAGCAGGATGTCCAGCTCAATGGTCTTTACGGTGTGGCGCCGCGCTTCTACGGTGGCATCGAAGGCGTCGAGCGCGTCGATGTGCTCAAGGGACCGAGTGTCCTTCTGGCCGGTATCGCACCGAACGGCTCGCTGGGCGGCACGGTCAACTACGTCACGAAGCGAGCAGATCAGGAACCGCTGACGCGCCTGACTCTCTCATTCGGTGACGGCACGATCTTTACGCAGCACCTCGATATCGGCCGCCGCACGGACGATGGCAAGGCTGGCCTGCGCATCAACATCCTCAACCGCAATGGTGAATCTTCCCTCGACGAGCACAATCGCACTTCGTCCATCACGATCGGCGCCGATTACAAGACGGACCGCTGGCGCACGAGCTTTGATTTCGGCTCGGTCTACAACAAGGTTTCCGATCAGCAGTATCAGCTGACGATCGGTGCCGGTGCCCTCAAGACGATGAACAGCATGTTCCGCGTGCCGCGCGATACGAAATTCGGCGCGGATGGCGGCTATCGCTCCATCCATGAGAATTACGGCATGATCCACAGTGAATACGACCTGAACAAGGATTGGACGGCGTATTTCTCGTATGGCCTGCGCAATACGAAGATGGAGTACTTCTACAACAATTTCAAGCTGTCGGATGCCCTGGGCAATGCCACGATGCAGTACAATTACAACAATCAGGTCAACAAGGCGGATTCCGGCGAAGTCGGCGTGCGCGGTAAAGTCTTCACGGGTGACTGGAAGCATGAGCTGACGCTCTCGGCCAACCGCATCCACTACACCCGCTACATGAATAACCGCAAGGTGGGGTCGTCACTCAAGACGAACCTCTGGAACATTGATTTCCAGACGCCGGAAAACCCGTATTCCTGGTCTGAGCCGAAAAACGATGAGAATACCTTCACGGGCATGGCCATCTCCGATATCATCTCATCGCCGAACGAGAAATGGCAGCTCATCATGGGTGCCCGCGAGCAGAATGTCAAGGTCGATACGTACAATACGAAGACCGGTGCCGTCAAAGCGCATTACGATGAATCCGTCTTTACGCCGGCCTTTGCCGCCGTCTACAAGCCGCGCAAGAATGTCTCGCTCTATGCAAACTACATGCAGGGCCTCGATGCCGGTGATTCCGTTGTCTCGGATACGACGGCCAAGAACTACGGCGAAGCCTTTGCACCGTTCAAGACGAAGCAGTATGAGGTCGGCGTCAAATACGACTTCGGCAAATGGGCAACGACACTCGCCGGTTTCGATATCCAGTCGCCGACGCTGATCAGTGACGGTGCCGGTTATTACTCCCCGAGCGGCGAGATCCGTCATCGCGGCATTGAGTGGAATGTCTACGGTGAGCCGCATCAGGGCACGCGCATCATGGGCGGCATCATGTTCCTCGATGCGAAATACCGCAATACGCAGGACGGCCAGTACGACGGCAACCGCGTGGCCGCAACCTCGCGCTGGAATGCCGTATTCGGCCTCGAGCAGGACATCCCGTCGGTGCCGGGTCTGACGCTCACGACGAACCTCACGTACAACAGCGATGCCTATACGAACGAGAGCAACAGCTTCCGTGTTTCGCCATGGGCTACCTGGGACATGGGTGCCCGCTACAAATTCAAGGCTGGCCACATCCCCATGACGCTGCGCGGTGATGTCTACAACATCACGAACCGCAATTACTGGCGTGCACTCATCAATGACGGTGTCTTCCTCGGCAAGTCGAGGACGTTCATGCTGTCGCTGAGTGCCGATTTCTGAGTGGGAAGGGGTATATCTTGCAAGCGAGACTGATTTCAACGAGATATTGTGCACTCTTTGCGGTCTGTTCGGTTGTTCTCTTCCTCGGACTTTCTCTCTTTTTCCTGACGATCGGCATGCAGGATATCCCGCTGCGGGATATCCTGCATGCTTTTACGGCGGCCGATCCCTCGGATGTGCAGGGGCTCATCGTGCGCACGCTGCGCTTTCCGCGCCTGCTGGCAGCCATCGTCTGTGGTGTGAGCTTTGCGGTGGCAGGCGCCCTGATGCAGGGCGTCACCAACAATCCGCTGGCAAGCCCGTCCATCCTGGGCATCAATGCGGGGGCGAGCTTCGGGCTGGCCGTGGCGATGATCGCCTGGCCGCTGGCATCGTTCCAGGCCACGATTCTCTGCGCGTTTGCCGGTGCGGCGCTGGCGACGGCCCTCATCCTGCTTCTGGCCTCCGCGCGCCAGGGCAAGGTATCGCCTGTCTTCATCGCCTTGTCTGGTACGGCCGTCAGCGCCGTCTTTCTCGCGGTCACGCAAGTGCTCGTCGTCTACTTCGATGTGGCGCAGGAACTCAGTTATTGGACAGCGGGCGGTATCTCCGGCATCAAGCTGCCGACAATCCTTTCCGTCCTGCCCTGGACAGCTGTTGGTCTTTTGACGGCGCTCTCGATCTCGCGCTCCATCACGCTTTTGTCCTTCGGTGAGGAAATGGCCATCGGCCTCGGCGGCAGGCTCCCGCGCATCCGCGTGTTCGCGGGACTTTCCGTGCTGCTGCTGGCCGGTTCCGCCGTGGCGGTGGCCGGTCCCGTCGGTTTTGTCGGCCTCGTCGTCCCGCATATCGTGCGGCGGCTGGTGGGCATCGATTACCGTCTGGTCATTCCGTTTTCAGCTGTGCTCGGCGCCAATCTCGTCATGATTGCCGATATCCTGGCACGCATGGTGGCGCCTCCGTTTGAGACGCCGCTCGGTGCCGTGACAGCTGTCGTCGGCGTGCCGTTTTTCCTGTACCTGGCCAACCGGAAGGAGGTGCGCCGCGGATGAAATCCACCCTGCGTTATCCCGCACTGATCACCGTGCTGGTCCTCTTCCTGGCGGTACTGTTCTTCTGGCATCTTTCTTTGGGGTATCACTATCTGTCAAAGGAACAGCTGGCTTCCATCCTGATTTTTGGAGGGACGCCGCAGGAGATGCTGACGGTTTACGATTTCCGCATGGTGCGCTCCCTGCTGGCCGTGCTCATCGGCATGGGGCTGGCCATTTCCGGCGCCATCTTCCAGACCGTCTCCAAGAATGAGCTCGCGAGTCCGAGCCTTTTGGGCGTCAATGCCGGCGCCGGGCTCATGGTCATGCTGCTCATCTACATGACGGATGCAGCCAAGGGCCTTGAAATCTGGGAGCAGCCGCTGGCCGCGGTACTCGGCGGCGCGCTGGCGGCACTGACCATTTACCGCCTGACGTACCGCAGCGGGCATATGACCTCGACGTACACGCTGGTGCTCAACGGCATTGCCGTGACCGCCGGGCTCCACGCCCTGCAGATCCTCTGCCTCGTCGGCCTGGATTCGACGAAATTCCATCAGGTCAATACGTGGCTGATCGGCAGCATCTTCGGCAACAGCTGGAGTCAGGTCACGGTGCTCCTGGTGATTGTCTGCCTTTTCCTCGCATTCTTCTTTGCCAGCCATGAGACGCTCGACATCCTGTCGCTCAAGGAAGAAACGGTCATCGGCCTCGGTATTCCCATCAACCGGGCGCGTTTTCTCTACCTGATGGCGGCCGTGGTGCTCGCTGCCTCCTGTGTGGCTGTAGCCGGCAGCATCGGCTTCATTGGGCTCATCTGCCCGCATATCGCCCGCCGCCTTGTGGGTGTCATGCATCGGCGCTTCCTGCCGGTGACGGCACTTTTGGGCGGCATCCTGCTCGTCCTGTCCGATGGCGTCGCGCGCGTCGTGATCGCACCGGACGAGATGCTCGTGGGCCTCATCGTTTCGCTGATCGGCGCGCCGTATTTCCTCTATATCCTGGCGCGCAGCAGAGGCTGATGCAGCCGCAAACGCTCAGACAGCCTCAGAAAGGAAGGTTACAGATACATGGAGCTTGAAGCTCGCAATCTCAGGGCCGGTTATGAGAATGCCGTCATCATTGAACGGATGAATCTCAAGATCCCGGCTCACCGCGTGACAGCACTGATCGGTGCCAACGGCTGCGGCAAATCGACTCTTCTCAAGACGATCTGCCGCATCCAGCCGGCACTGGGCGGCGAGGTCCTCCTGGATGGCAGGCCCATTCACGACGAAGACAGCCGCACGCTCGCGCGGAAACTCGCCATCCTGCCGCAGAACCCGACGGCCCCTTCCGGGCTAACGGTACGCGAGCTCGTCAATTATGGACGGGCACCGTACCGTCCGCGCTTTTTCGCCCGCACGACGAAGAAGGACCGCGAGATGGTGGAGTGGGCACTTGCGGAAACCGACATGATGGAATTTGTCGACCGTCCCGTGGAAGCTCTGTCGGGCGGCCAGCGTCAGCGTGCCTGGATCGCCATGGCCATTGCGCAGGATACGGAAATCCTGTTACTTGACGAACCGACGAGTTTCCTCGACGTGGCACATCAGCTCGACGTGCTGACGCTCGTGCGCCACCTCAACCAGGCGTACGGCAAGACCATCGTCATGGTCATTCACGAACTCAACGAGGCTGCCCGCTTTGCCGACCATCTGCTGGCGATGAAGAAGGGGCAGCTGCTCTACGAAGGAGCGCCGGCGGAAATCTTCACGCAGGACATGCTGCGCACGGTCTTTGGCATCGATGCGGAAATCCTGCGCGATCCGCGCTCCGGCAGCCCGTATTGCATTCCCTACGTGCAACGGGAGAGAAAGGAGCCACAGCATGCGTAAGCGGCCGTACGCCATTCTTCTCGTGCTTTTCGTGCTGTTGTCCGCCGTTTGCCTGGCAGGCTGCGGCGCACAACAGGCAGCACCCAAGAAAAGCACGGCGCTCTTTGACCCTGCCGTGCCGCGCGAGGATACGCCTGAAGCGATTGACGCGGAACTTACGGCCCGTTTCCAATCCATACAGAAAAAAGCGCGCAAGAAATTCACGGAGGAGGACGGCCATAAGATCCTGATGCATAAATACGGGCAGACCATGCTGCCGGATCACCCGCAGCGCATTGCCGTGGTAGGGCTGGAGGATACAGCCGTTTCCATGCATCTGCCCATCGTCGCCGCGCATGTCGTATCTACGTCGTATCTCTATCCCTTCATGAAGGATATGGACCTTGCGAATATCCATATCAACCCGGATACGCGCACGGTCAACCTTGAAGAGGTCCAGGACGTCCATCCGGACCTCATCCTGCTTCGTGACAGCTATGACAAGAATACGTATCTGGCACTCTCGAAAATTGCGCCGGTGGCGCCGCTTGACCTGCAGGATGAGGAAGTGACGGAGCTGGCCATGGCAGAAGCCGTGGGCCGGCCGGAGCTCGGCGAGAGCCGCCTGCTCTCGTACTATGCCACGGTCAGGCAGGCCCGTCTGGCCATCAAGCAGCAAATCGGCAATCAGACGGTGTCACTGCTGCGCGTCCTGCAGAAGGAAATCCGTCTTTATCCCTACTCGGCCAATGCAACCAACCGCTTCATGTACGAGCTGTTGAATCTGCGCCCGCCGGACATGGTCGTGGCGCTCGATGCAAACAAGAACAACATGGTGCTTTCCATGGAGTCCCTGCCGGACCTTGACGCCGATTATCTCGTGCTTTCCAGCGGGTACGGCGCGGGTGCGGCGGGCAATCAGGAGGCTGCCGCGAAGCGCTATGCTGCTTTGCGTGAGGACCCGCTCTGGCAGACATTGCCTGCCGTGCGCAAGGGCCATCTGCTCGAAGTCAATTCCGTCGTCTGGAATGCGCATGGCCTCATCGCCAAGGAACTGGCCATCGAGGACCTCGTGAACTGGCTGGGGCATGGGGCCGCAGCAGACCGATGACAAGCATATCTCTATTCGTGAATATACGTGAACACAGGAGGAAAAAACATTATGGAACTTCTCGCAACCGGTTTTGAATTTTTCCAGAAGGGCGGCATCGTCATGTACATCCTTCTGCTCTGCTCGATTTTCGTCGTCTCGATCGGCGTGGAGCGTGCACTGTATTTCCGCCGCATGGATTCCGGCCGCGGCTTTGCCCGTGACTTCTATCTGGCACTTTCCAACGGCAACTGGCAGAAGGCGCGCAAGCTGGCCGATGATTCCCGCGGAGCCCTGGCGGACATCCTCTTCACCGTCATCACAAAGAAGCCGGAAGCAGCCGTGAACCCTGCCGCCTACATGGAAATCCAGTCCGGCATCGCTCTCGCAAAGCTCCGCAACCGCCTGTACTACCTTAGCGTCATCGTCACGATGGCACCGCTTCTGGGCCTGCTCGGCACGATCAGCGGCATGATTACCTCGTTCTCGGTCTTCAATCTGGAGTCCGGTCAGGCCACGGCCATCACGGGCGGCGTCGGCGAGGCCCTGATCGCTACGGCCATGGGCCTCTGTGTTGCGATTTTCTCGCTGGCTGTTCACGCTTACTTCACGCAGCGCGTCGAGAACATCGTCACGGATATGGAGCAGTGCTTCTCGCTGGTCGAAGCGACGGCCGGGGCAAGTGAGGAGGCGGCCTGATGCGACTTAGAGACAGACGGAGCTTTGCCAAGCCGGAAGTCATGATCATCCCGATGATCGATATCATGTTCTTCCTGCTCGTATTTTTCATGATCAGCACGCTCTACATGGTCAACCTCAAGACGGTTGATGTCAACATGCCGCAGGCACAGCACGCCCAGACCCAGATGAACGTGACGTACCTCGTCACAATGAAGAAGGATGGCACGTTGTACCTTGAGGATAAGCCCATTGAAGAAGCGGCGCTCATCAAGAGTGCCAAGGAAGAGAACCGCCAGAACTCGCATTTCGCGATTGTCGTGCGCGCCGATGAAGGCATCGATTACGGCAAGGTTGTCGAGCTTCTGGATCATTTCCGCGCAGCTGGTATCAGCCGCTTCGGCCTGGCTGCCGATTCGGCGGGAGGAAAATCATGAAGACCACAGAAGATAAAGACCGGCTGATCGGCTGGTGTTCCTCCGTGGGCGTTCATGTCATCCTTCTGCTGCTGGTCGCCGCCACCGGCCTTTTCCAGGCCGTTTCGAGCGAGAGCCGTCCCGTCGATGTCGAGATCTACGAGAACATGACGGATGAAGATGACTCGTCCGCCGAGGAAGCAGCGGCTGACGATGCGGCAGCTGAGCCCGCGGAAACGCCGGCTGTGGATCCCATCGTCGTCAATCCCGATGTCCCGGCGCCGGCGGTGGAACAGGATCAGAAGGAAAAGCCGGATGAAAAAAAGCCGGACAAGGAGAAGCATGCGGATAAACCCGCCGGCGATGCCAAGGCTGCGGGCAAGAATCCCCATGGGGATGCGCGGGGCAAGCCGGACGGCCATGGCGGCAGCGGCCAGCAGGGCCCCGCACCGCATGACCCGGGCAAAGCCAAGCACGTCAAGATGCGTGCGCAGGAGCTCGGCGGCTCGGCGCCGTCGTATCCGGAAAGCCTGCGTGCCCGCAACGTCTCGGGCAGCGTGACGGTCAAGTACGTCATCAATGAAGACGGCAGCGTCAGCAACCCCGAAATCACGGTTTCCTCCGGCACGCCGGAGCTCGATGCCGCCGCCACGTCGGCCATCATGACTTACCGCTACACACCGGCCCGCAACGACTACGACGAACCCGTCAAGAGCTATTGGGCCAAGACCTTCAACTTCCATCTATGATGGTATAACTCTTTCGTGAGAATCAGCAAAACGACCATTTGACGTCAACTCGTCAGATGGTCAATTTTTTTTGCAGAATTGCCCTACCAAAGTCCAGAATCAACGCATTGTTTTGAATTGAGAAAAATCATAAAATTAAAGTAACGAATCAAAGGACAAAGGAGGAGAATTAAAGTAACGAATCAAAAGGCAAAGGAGGAGCAAATATGAAATTCGGGAAAATAACCATGTTCTTGACCGCGGCGACTCTGGCGGGCAGCATGCTTTTGACAGGGTGTGGTGGCGAAAGCAATTCTTCCAGCAGTTCAAACGCCAAGGACGATGGAAACGTGCTGGTCGTCTACAACTGCAATACGGATGATTGGACAGCACCGATTGTCAAGGAATTCCAGGAAGAAACCGGTATCGAGGTACAGCTTGTTTCAGGTGGCTCTGGTGAATTGATGGCACGTGTGAAAGCGGAGAAAGACAATCCGCTCGGCGATGTCATGTGGGGCGGCTCTGGTGATTCTTATCTGGCGCTTTCGCCGTATCTGGAACCATATGAATCCCCCGAGAAGGCAAATATCAATCCGCAGTTTGTTGTTGCAGACAATTCGTTCTACAACATTACCATGGATCCCTATGTCATAGCGTACAATACAGATTTAGTCAATCCGGGAGAAGCACCGACGGGCTGGAAGGATTTACTGGATCCAAAATGGAAAGGCAAAATTGCCATTGCTGATCCGGCAAAATCAAGCTCCACGTATGCGGTCCTCTTAACTATGATGGATAAACTGGGCGGTGATCCGGCTATTGTCAATCAACTGGTTAAAAATCTGGATGGCAAGATCGCAAGTGGCTCGGCTGCACAAATTAAATCCCTTTCGGATGGCGAGTATGCGTTGACCGCGACATTTGAAGAAGCGGTTATGAAATATATCGTCAATGGATCGCATATGAAGATTGTCTATCCATCAGAAGGAACGGCAATCAGCACGGGCGGCATTGGCATCATCAAAGGTGCAAAACACATGGAGAATGCAAAGAAATTCATCGATTTTGCTATGAGTAAAAAAGTTCATGAACGTTTTGCTCAGTATCAGCGTCGTTCGACGCGTACCGATATTCCAGCCCCATCGGATTTGAAGCCGATTTCGGAAATCAATTATGTGCCATTTGACACGAAGCATGCTGTTGAATACAAAGATACGTTCTTAGGCCTCTGGCGCAAAGCTGTAACACAGTAAAAGTAAACAGGTGGAGGAGGGTGGATGACCACCCTCCTTTTTAAATCATGAAAAAGGGGGAAAATCCAATGAGTTTTGCTGTACATATTCAAGATGTAGTCAAGGAATATGGCGATTTTTTAGCGGTTAACCATATAACGCTCTCTATAAAGAATGGAGAATTCTTCACGCTGCTGGGGCCGTCCGGCTGTGGTAAGACAACGCTTTTGCGCATGATTGCCGGCTTTAATCCGATTGACGGCGGCACCATATCGTTTGATGATCGCGTCATCAATGATGTTCCCTCCTATCTCCGCAATATTGGCATGGTCTTTCAGAATTATGCCGTATTTCCTCATATGAGTGTAGCTGACAATATTGCGTATGGTTTGAAGGCGCGCAATTTTAAAGGCGAAGAATTAGACAAAAAGGTGCGGGCAGGTTTGGCCATGATGAAGATCGAAAACCTGGCAGACCGCATGCCATCGCAGTTATCCGGCGGCCAGCAGCAGCGCGTGGCTTTGGCACGTGCTATCGTGATTGAACCGGATGTCATGCTGATGGATGAGCCTCTTTCTAACTTGGACGCAAAATTACGCTTGGAGATGCGTTCTGTGATACGGAATATCCAGCAGACTCTGGGTATCACGACGATTTATGTCACGCATGACCAGGAAGAAGCACTGGCTATTTCCGACCGTATTGCGGTAATCAACAGTGGCACGATCATGCAGGTTGGCAATCCGGAAGATATTTATAAACATCCTGCCAATACTTTTGTTGCCAATTTCATCGGTACATCGAATTTTATTCATGGTACGGTGAAGGAAGGACAGTTGGCAATCCTGGATCAGGCTATGTATGATTTTTCGCCAAAAACGCCATACGAAGGCGATGTACAGATTTCTGTACGTCCGGAACAGATTGTTCTGTTACGCGGACATGGTGAAGGTATTCCAGGGGAGATTGTACGCGCGGTTTTCCTCGGCACACGGTACGAATATGAGATTGCGATTGCGGATGGAACACACGTCAAAGTCAATGCCTATAACATCCATTCGGATGAGGTCTATCATGCTGGCGATAAAGTGGGCTTACGTTTGTCTGCCCAACATATGAATATCTATGATGCGAGCGGGGAGGTGCTGTTGTCATGAAAAATTGGCATACGATGTCTCTTTACGATCGTTTCAACTGTTGGACCATTATTACCGTTGCTTCTTTGTGCCTGATCCTGCTGTTCATCATCTATCCATTTTCGGTCCTGGTGATTCATTCTGTTGTTACAGAAACAGGCGAGATCTCTTTTGCCAACTATGTAACATTTTTCCATAGCGACTACTATCTTCAGACTTTGTTCAACAGCTTCATTGTATCGTTGAGTGCAACGGTACTGGCCTGTATAATCGGCATTCCTATGGCGTATTTCACGTCGCGCTATCACATTACGGGAAAACCCTTGATTGATAATCTTTGTATCCTGGCCATGATGTCGCCACCTTTTATTGGCGCCTACTCCTGGGTCGTACTCCTGGGTCGAGCCGGCTTCATAACGAAATTCATGCAGTCGCACTTTGGTTTTTCCATGCCGTCCATCTATGGATTTGTGGGCATCTTATTGGTTTTCACGTTAAAACTATTTCCCTATGTGTATCTTTATGTGTCAGGAGCCTTGAGAAGCATGGATGCTTCTTTGGAGGAAGCAGCGGAAAGCCTCGGCGTTGGAGGCTGGAAGAAATTGCGTACGATAACATTTCCCTTGATTATGCCGACGATTTTATCCGCTGCTTTGATGGTGTTCATGACTTCTTTGGCAGATTTTGGTACTCCTGCTTTGATTGGTGAAGGGTTTCGCGTATTGCCGGTATGTATTTACGATGAATACATGAGTGAACTGGGTGGAAATACGGCTTTTGCCAACGTATTGAGCGTCGTGGTGATTGCTTTTGCGATGCTGGTGCTGCTGCTGCAAAAAAAGGCAATTGCAGGGCGCAATTATACCATGAGCAACCTGCGGCCGCCTAAAGTAAAATCTCTGCCACCGATTTCTCGTATGGTCGTTACGGCAGGCGTCTACCTGGTTGCCTTCTTGGGGGTTTTGCCGCAGATCACGGTAGTGGCCACCTCCTTTGTCAAGACAAGCGGTCCTGTCTTTTTACCTGGTGTTGGCTTGGACAGCTACCGCGAAGCCTTTTCTAAAATGTCTCTGGCAATTTCTAACTCGTTCATGTTCTCCATTATCGCGATTTCCATTATGATTTTCTGTGCCATGCTGTTGGCTTATTTGATTGTGCGTAAAAGCTCTCGTGTCGTTAATTTAATTGATATGCTGGTCATGTTCCCCTACGTTGTACCAGGTGCCGTACTTGGTATCATGCTCGTTTCAGCTTTCAACTCCAAGCCTTTGTTGTTGACCGGAACGGCTGGCATCATGATCCTCTCGTATGTGATTCGCAAGATGCCATTTACGCTGCGTTCCAGCATTGGCATACTGTATCAGATTGAATCAAGCGTAGAAGAAGCATCCATTAGTCTGGGCGTGCCGCCGTTTAAGACATTCTTTAAGATTACGGCGCGGCTGATGCTGCCGGGAGTCATATCGGGAGCCATCTTGAGCTGGATTGCGACGATGAATGAATTGAGCTCTTCGATGATTCTCTATACTGGCGCAACGCAGACAATATCGGTAGCCATTTTCAACGAGGTTACGAGTAAGGCTCATTTTGGTACAGCAGCGGCTCTGGCTACAGTCCTTACAGTTGCCACGATTTGCTCTCTTTGGCTTTGCAAGCGCTTGTCAGGAGGTAAGATTTCCTTATAAAATGTTCTAAATATTACCAACAAGGCTTACCTGTGATAAAATGATACCATAGTGGTAAGCGGGAATTGGGGACAGGAGGTAAGCAGGATGCTCCATAAATGGAAAATGAGTTATCGGCTGCGTCTCCTGTCCTATATGTTTCTCGTCGGTTTTTTACCTGTTCTGGTACTATCTGCAGGTGTTTTGCTGATTGTTTATCAAAATATTGATAGAACGGAGGCACAGGAGGCATATCAAAATATTCATAGTGTCGCTGAGCAGGTTTCAAGCTCTGTCGATGGATATGTTAAGCTGGTAGATACGTTATCTGAATCTGTGGTTATTGAACATGTCCTGGAACAATCCTCTGATAATGTACGCGAAGCATATGCGCAGATGTTCTTATTGATGCGGGGCAATCATGAGCAGGCTACGCTATATGTTTTATCTGGGAATGGACAGGTAGCCCTTTCTACATCGGACATACCGCATAGCTATAAACTGCCTCAGAATAATGGCTGGGGCGTATTTGCAAAAGCTGCACGGTCCAAGGATGCCGTACTGATATCGGCACCAAAGCAGGATCCTGATTTTCGGAATGTCGTTTTGACCGTGTGCAGGGCTGTACGCAAAGATCAACAGATTATCGGTTATGTCATTATTGATATTGAACGCCGGGCCATATGGGATATCTTGAATAACTATTCTTCGCAGGATATTATTCTGACGGATCAGTATCATTATGTTTTTTATGATACCCTGGGAAGCAGTAAAGAGGGTGTGGTATCCGGGATTACCGGCAGCGGATCTTTTTCTTCGACTAGTGGAATTGTCAGGGACCCCGACAATCCGGATAAAAAGCTTTATTATTTTCACGAACCCAAATACCATATTGGCGTGATGCAAAAAGAAATCACGGATAGAAGTGGCTTTTATGCATTGCGACGTACTATTGCAATTTTTGATTTGGTCGTATTGGCTATTATTATTCTGCTCTCGTATAAGTTGACACGTGACTTATGGAAACCTATGGGGGATTTAGTTACGGGGATGGAATGTGTTCGGCAAAATAATTTAGACGTGCGAATCCCGATTCGAAGAAGGGATGAAATTGGTGCTCTGGCGGCAACTTTTAATAAAATGGTTTACCATATCCGTCGTCTGCTGCGAGAGGCAAAGCAAAAAGAAGAAACCTTGCGCATTGCGCAGATCAAAGGACTGCAGGAACAGGTCAAGCCGCATTTCATCTATAATACACTGGATCTGATCAAATGGAGTGCCAAAGCTGGCGATACGAAGACGGTGGCACTTTTAGCGGTATCATTGGGACGGTTGCTGCGTAAGATTTTGGGGAAGTCGGCGTTTATCACGGTTCGGGAAGAGTTTGAGATTTTACAGTCGTATATGACGATACAGGAAAAGCGATTTGGTGACCGGATTCAAGTCGAATTTTTATTGGAACCGGATTTGGCAGACAAGTATCTGCCCAAACTGATTTTGGAACCTGTGTTGGAAAATGCCGTGAAGCATGGGCTGGGGAGCGTGACAGAAAAAGGAAGAATCTGTGTTTCGAGCCGCTTGAAAGGAAAATACATGGAATTTGAGATTGCAGATAATGGTGCAGGAATGGATCTTGCCAAAGCTCAACAATATCTTGAAGGTCATGATGATCAGCATGTGGGACTCTATAACGTACATCTGCGTGCTAAACTTAATGGAGATGCGACTTGTGGTGTTACGATCAAGCCTCAGGCAGAAGGGGGAACTCGTGTGATTATCCGTTTATTGGTCTTGGAGGAGGGAACTAACAGTTGAAGTTAAGTTGTAAAATACTATAAATACTCTTGCTGAAAAGTCAATTTATTGGTAAAATGGTATTGAGGTGATACCATTGAAATACTATACGATCAATAAATTTGCTAAGATCATCGGGGTCACCCCACAAACTCTCAGAAACTGGGATAGAAGCGGCAGGCTTCATCCTCATCATACTTCGACGAATGGCTACCGCTACTATTCAGAAGAGCAATTATGTGCTGTGACAGGGATTCAGTTCGCACCCAGAAAAGTCATCGGATATTGCAGGGTATCAAGCCGCAAGCAAAAGGATGATCTTGAACGACAAGTAGAGAATCTGAGGACCTATCTGTACGCACAAGGAAATCCATTTGAAATCATCACAGATATCGGTTCTGGAATCAATTACAAGAAGGATGGACTCCAAGAGCTGATTCACAGGATAGAAGCCAACCAGGTCGAGAAAGTGGTTGTCCTCTATAAGGACAGGCTCGTACGTTTCGGTTTTGAGCTTCTTGAAACGATTGCAACCATCCATGGATGTAAGATTGAGATTGTCGATATGGCCCGGAAAAGCGAGCAACAGGAACTGGTTGAAGATTTGGTCCAAATCATCACAGTGTTCAGTTGCGAGCTTCAGGGAAAACGAGCGCATCAAGCGAAGAAGATGATACGAGAGTTGGCAGGAGACGATTCAGATGATAAGGTCAATCCGAGTACAGCTGTTGCCGAACAACAAACAGAAGACTAAACTATTCCAGTTCGCTGGTGCTGCAAGATATGCTTACAATTGGGCGTTGGACAAGCAGATGGATAACTTCCGTGAAGGCCGCAAACTCCAGACGGACCATGAGCTTCGCAAAGCATTCACGCTCTTGCGGCATTCAGAGGAAAACAAGTGGCTTTTGGATATATCGAACAACGTCACGAAGCAGGCCATCAAAGACTTGTGCATTGCTTACAAGAATTTCTTTCACAAGCAGAAGCAGCCCATCTACATCAAGTATTCCTCTAAGAAAATTACTCATTATAACCGCATCGGCAAGAGTTTGACTGTCTATGACATGAACGGGCATCCCAAGTTCAGGAGCAAGAAGAACGGAGACTTCCGTTTCTATCAGGACAATGTCAAGATTCAATTCACAGGAACGCACGTCAAACTGGAGAGCCTTGCAGGAAGCAGGCGGAAGAACCGTCAGCGTTTGAACTGGGTTCGGCTTGCTGAAAGGAACAGGATTCCTGTCCGAGCGAAATACACGAACCCGCGGATCGCGTTCGATGGTGAGCGCTGGTGGCTCTCGGTAGGGATACAGACAGCCCGAAAACTGAAACCTTTGCGCGGACTGTCGTTTGTTTGCAAGAAACGGCGATATGCTCGCTCAGAAGGAATTGGCATTGATTTAGGCATCAAGGACTTGGCGGTACTTTCTGACGCCACGAAAGTCGGGAATATCAACAAGACCCGTGCAATAAGAAAACTCAAGAAGAAAAGACGCCGGTTGCAGCGTCAGGTATCTCAAAAATACCAGATGAATAAGAAAGGAGATAGTTACTGCAAAACGAGCAACCTTATAAAAAGTGAAAAACGACTTTTACGGATCAATCACAGACTGGCAAATATTCGTCAGAATCATGTGCATCAGGCTACGACATCAATCATAAAGCGAAAACCAAGCTTTGTGTGCCTCGAAGACTTGAATGTTCGTGGTATGATGAAGAATCGATATTTATCCGAGAAGATTCAGGAACAGAATCTTTATGAATTCCGCAGACAGATTGAATACAAGGCACACTGGGCCAAGATACCCGTTGTCATAGCAGATAGATGGTATCCGAGCTCCAAAACTTGTGTTATCTGCGGTCATGTAAAGAAAGAACTGAACCTATTGGAAAGGACGTATATTTGTCCTGTATGTGGCAATATAATTGATCGTGACTTCCAGGCAGCGCTGAACCTCAAACGTTATGGGGAAGCAGAGCAAGTGAAATTGGCAAACTACTAGAAAGAAGTCCATGCAGATATGTACCGATTCGTTAGTCGGGAACAGACGTGCCTTCTTGCGATGGTAAGGAGTGTCATGTCAAAGCCTCCGGAGCATTATATCAAACGTGAGTAGCTTGTCCTTCGGGATGGCAAAAACGAATGCGATGAACGAGGAATGAAACGTAAAAGTCAGTTTTTCATCAATAGACTATGGCTTTTTATAAGTTTTCAGTAACGGTACCGCAGTCTTGAAACGAGTTGTTGTGATTGATGATGAGCAGATCCAGCGACAGGGGCTGGTTTCTATGACGCCCTGGGAAGAAGTGGGATGTCAGGTCGTAGGAGAAGCTGCCAATGCACAGGAAGGCATGGAAATCATGCGGAAATTACAGCCGGATATTGTAATCGTCGATATACGCATGCCGGGTGAATCAGGCTTGGAACTAATCGAAAAGATGCAAAGAGAGATGCATGTAGAATATATTATCTTATCAGGCTATGGAGAATTTTCCTATGCACAGCAGGCGATTCGTTTAGGGGTGCGTAACTATCTGTTAAAGCCCGTTGATGATGATGAGTTGCTTGAAGCTGTTCGGAAAGCGGCTTCTTACGTGGATGAAGAAAAAAGGCGCAAGAAAATAGAGCTGGCAAATGGAAGCCAGCTGGATATATTTCGTAACTTTGGAGAAGGTAAGAGTAAAAATCAATATCTGGAAAAAGCTATCTGTTATATGGAAACTGAGTGTCAAAACAATATGACGATCCGTGACGTAGCCGACATAGTAAAAATCAGTCCGTCGTATCTTCATCGTCTTTTTGTTAAATATACGAATTATACGTTTGGAGAATATCTGACCATGTGCCGTATACGGCGGGCAATACGTCTGCTTCATGACGGTGACCGCAAGATTTATGAAATTGCGGAGCTTTGTGGCTATAAAGATACTCGTTATTTCAGTATGGTATTTCGACGCATAACAGGCCTGACACCTTCTGAATATAAAGAAGGACGTCAGGCCTGATGTAACGGTAATGTGTTCGTTTGTACGTTCTATTTTGAGGCAAACTCGCGCATCATGGCGATTTCGCGGGCGTAGCCGGCGGCATCGTTTGGTGTCTCGAGAATGAAGGGGAGGTGGCATAACGCCGGATGGCGCACGACGCGGGTCAGGGCTTCGAGGCCGATCTCGCCCTCGCCGAGGCGTGCGTGGCGGTCCTTGTGGCTGCCGAGCCCGTTCTGGCTGTCATTGAGATGGATGGCGCGCAGGCGTGAAAGCCCTATGATGCGGTCAAATTCCGTGAGTACCTCATCGAGATGGTTCTGGATATCATAGCCGGCATCCCAGACGTGGCAGGTATCGAGACAGATGCCGAGCAGCTCCGCGTGTTCCACGCGGTCGATGATGGCGCGGAGCTCTTCAAAGCTTCGTCCCACTTCCGTGCCTTTGCCGGCCATGGTCTCAAGCAGCACCGTGGTCCTTTGCTCCGGGTGCAGGACTTCGTTGAGCTGTTGCGCAATCAATTCGATGCCAGTTTCGGCACCCTGCTTGACGTGGCTGCCGGGATGGAAATTGTAGAGGTTGCCCGGCAGATGGTCGAGCCGGTTTAAGTCGTCGGCCATGGTCTCACGCGCGAAGGTCCGCAGATTCTCCTTGGCGGCACAGGCATTCATGGTATACGGTGCATGGGCGACCAGCGTGCCGATGCCGTGTTCCTGTTGAAAGGCGAGGAAGGCCTCGATATCCGCGGGATCGAGTTCCTTGGCCCGGCCGCCGCGCGGATTGCGCGTGAAAAAGGCAAAGACATCAGCTCCAAGCGCTACAGCCTCCCTGCCCATGGCGAGGAAGCCCTTGGCCGAAGACAGATGGCAGCCGATGTGTAAAGTCTGTTCGTTCATGATGCTTTATTTCACCGGGACGCAGTGAGCGGCATCGATGGCCTTGACCTTCTGGATGCGACGCTGATATTTTTCAGCCGTCAGGGGCTCCGTGTGCATCCAGGTCTTGACGATTTCCATGGCAATTGCCGGTCCGATGATCTTGCCGCCGAGGCAGAGTACATTGCTGTCATTGTGCTGACGGGCAAGTGCGGCGCAGAATGGATCCTGGCAGACCACGGCGAAGATGCCCTGCAGCTTGTTGGCAATCATCGCACTGCCATAGCCGACGCCATCGACAAAGATGCCGCGGTCGCATTCTCCCGTAGCTACAGCCTTGGCCGCCGGATAAACGAAATCCGACAGGTCGCACGACTCCTCGTCATACGTGCCGAAGTCCTTGACTTCATGTCCCTCGCTCTCAAGGTATGCCTTGATTTCTTCCTTAAGCTTCGTACCGGCATGATCATTTGCCATTGCAATTTTCATGATGATTCCTCCTCGATAATAACGTGGATTTTTGACTGACTTCTGTACTTTCATCTTACTGATGCGGCCCGGCGACGTCAAGTCTGTGCTTGAGATGGTCAAATGACTGCCTGGCAAGGAAAATATCGTGTACCTGCTGCTGGCTGTATGCAGGAGTGAGCTGTTTTCCGGCATTTTCTTTCGGCTGAGAATGGTATACAATAAGGATGATAATAATGTCATAGTGGACTGGAGGGATTTTCATGGATACGTTATCCTGCATTGCCACACGTCACAGCACGCGCAACTTTAAACCCGATATGGTGCCGGATGAGCTGCTGCATCAGGTCATTGAGGCTGGGCGGCTGGCGCCGAGCGGCAAGCATATGAACCAGAATCATTTCCTCGTCGTGCGCAAGCCGGAGGTGCTGGAGCGCCTGACGAATCTCGTGCGCGAGGAGTTTGCCAAGATGGAGGTCACGCCGGAGAATGAGGCGAATTTCGGTGGGGCCATCAAGCGGTCGAAGAAGGGGGATTATGTGTTCCGCTACAATGCGCCCGTGCTCATCATTGTGGCCAACAAGGCATCTTATGGCAACAATATGGCCGATGCCTCGTGCGCCATGGAAAACATGATGCTCGCGGCCAATGCGCTTGATCTTGGCAGCTGCTGGATCAATCAGCTGCGCTGGCTCAATGAGAACCCGGTGCTGCTGTCTTATTTGCGGGAGCTCGGCATGGCAGAGGATGAGCGTGTCTACGCTTCCCTGAGCCTCGGCTATTCGGCTCTGCCCGATGGCCTGCCTAATCGCCGCATCCTCGATGTGACGGGCAATCCGGTCACATATGTTGATTGAGCAATTAAACGCATAGAAAAACGCCGTTCCTTGCTGGCTGCACGGAACGGCGTTTTTATTGGGGGCGTCAGAGAAGTGCTTCGATATCCTTGGCGATGGCCGACGGCACTCTGGTTGGCTCAAAGCGGCTGACGACATGGCCTTCACGGTCAATGAGGAATTTCGTGAAGTTCCATTTGATGCCATCGCCCTCGAGAATTTCCGGGAAATTCTTTTCGAGGACATCTTTGAGGATCGGGGCGTTCGGGTGATCCTCGTCAAACCCGGCGAACCCCTTCTCTTTCGTCAGATACTGGAAGAGGGGCTGGGCGTGCTCACCGCGCACATCTCCCTTGGCAAAGATTGGGAACGTTACACCGTAATTGTAACGGCAGAACTGCTCGATTTCGGCATTGCTGCCCGGATCCTGCTCGGCAAACTGGTTGCAAGGAAAGCCGAGAATCACGAGTCCTTGATCTTTGTAGGTGAGGTAGAGCTTCTGCAGCTCCTCAAACTGCGGCGTAAAGCCGCATTTGCTGGCTGTATTGACAATCAGCAGTACTTTACCTTTGTAGTCTGCCAGGGACTTTTCCTGGCCCTGGTTGGTCTTGACGGTGAAATCATAAATATTCATGTGTTTTCTCCTATATAATCGAGTTGTCGTTTTATCTATGTGAATTCATTGTACTGTACTTTTATAATTTTGTCAAATTAAATTTTACAAAATTATTTAAGCAAAAAAAGGAGAATTATGGATTTTTTTCTTTGCCGTTTTCGTGCGGATTCCTATGATTTTTGCCTTCTGACAGGGCAAATATACTCAATAAATAAGGATTATGACGGTGACTTTTCAGAATAAATTTATTTTGAATAAATTTGCTGGAAAGCGTTTTACTTCTCTGTTTAAACAGTGTAGAATAGGGGTGTACGAGGACCCGTTTTCCTCATAAAACAGGCCGAGGCGGAGGCTGAGCAGCGACAATGACCAATAAAGTCAGCATCCGTCTAAATATAAGTAGAATAAAGGAATAGGTGGGGATTCACACATGTTAAAGAAGACGAAAATTATCTGCACGCAGGGACCTGCCACGGAGAGACCGGGCGTTGTCGATGCGCTGATTGCCAATGGCATGAACTGCGCACGCTTCAACTTCTCCCATGGTGATCATGCAGAGCATCTTGGCCGCATCAAAATGGTTCGTGAAGCAGCCAAGAAGGCAGGTAAGGTCATTTCCCTGATCCTGGACACGAAGGGACCGGAGATGCGTCTTGGCGAGTTCAAAGACGGTAAGGTCATGCTCGAGAAGGGCAACAAGTTCACGCTGACGTATGAAGACACGCCGGGCGATGAAACGCATGTATCCGTCAACCACAAAGGCCTTTATACGGAAGTGAAGCCGGGCGATACGCTGCTTCTCTCCGATGGTCTCGTTGCGCTCAAAGTCGATGAGATCAAGGGCAAGGACATTATCACGACGATCCAGAACAGCGGCAAGATGAGCACGAAGAAGCGCGTTGCTGCTCCTGGCGTTTCCCTTGGCCTGCCGCCGATTTCCGAGCAGGATGCGAAGGACATTATCTTCGGCTGTGAGCAGGATATGGACTTCATTGCCGCTTCCTTCATCCAGCGTCCGGAAGATGTCCTGGCCATCCGCAAGCTCATTGAGGAGCACAACGGCCACATGGAGATCCTGCCGAAGATCGAGAACCTCGAAGGCGTCAAGAATTTCGATGCTATCCTCGAAGTCTCCGACGGTATCATGGTCGCTCGTGGCGACCTCGGCGTTGAGGTTCCGGCCGAGGATGTTCCGCTGATCCAGAAAGAGATCATCAAGAAGTGCAACAAGGCCGGCAAGCCGGTTATCGTCGCTACGCAGATGCTCGATTCCATGGAGCGTAACCCGCGTCCGACGCGCGCAGAGGTTTCCGATGTCGGTAATGCCATCCTCGATGGTACGGATGCCATCATGCTCTCCGGTGAGACGGCTTCCGGTGACTATCCGGTCGAGGCTGTTTCCACGATGAACCGCATTGCTCGTCGCATCGAGGAATCTCTCGAGTACAAGAACCTCTTCGTTGAGCGTGGTTTCGAGCACAGCGAGAGCCGTACGCGTGCCGTTGCACATGCCACGGTACAGATGGCTTATGAGCTCGATGTTCCGGCTATTATCACGCCGACCGACAGCGGCTACACGACGAAGATTGTATCCCGCTTCCGTCCGAAAGCAGCCATCGTTGCTTACACGCCGCATGAGAAGGTTGTCCGTCAGCTCAACCTGCGTTGGGGCGTATACCCGATTCTCGGCACGCAGTGGAACGACGTCGACGAGATGATCACGAACGCCGTATCTGCGGCCGTCAAGGACGGTTTCGTCAAGCGCGGCGATACGACGATCATCACCTCTGGCATCAAGCTCCAGAGCAAGACGAGCGTTGGCAACAACACGAATATGATTCGCGTTTACAAGATTTGATCTTGTTTCTATTCTGACACTTTTATGAGGAGAACCGTCCGGTTCTCCTCATTTTTTGTTTCATTGCGGTTTTACTTTGTCCTGCTTCAGAATATATAAATCTTTCTGTGATGAATATTTTTTATAAAAACCGTATTTTATCTTGTTAAATAAGCCTGAATATGATATGATTGAGATAGAATTGGATAGAAAGGGGGACGTATCTATGGGTTGGCTGGATACGGCGAAACCGAAAAGAGAGTGGCATCAGGCAGAGTTCCATGTTGACGATGATGCGGCTGTTGTCCATGAGTCAATCTATTCGATTACGACAGCAGATGACTCGGTGTATCTTTCCGCAAAATATGTCAGCAAATGCTATAACGGCATTCCCTTGTCCAAGCAGAGAGCTGCTATGATGCCAGAAAAGCAGCAGTAAAATTTACAGAATCCTGCATGATGAATCGTACATGCAGACGGCTATGAGAGGAAAGGGGTATTCTGCCCCTGCTGAGATGCGCAGACCCGTTGTGGCCTGCGCATTTTTATTGGAGGGCGCAGGCCTTGCTTTTTCTTGCGGAAGGCGGTCCATCTATGGTATGATAGGAAAGAAAGTGTAAAGGAAATAAGGGAGGCCATACATTTGCTTACCATTTTGATGATATTGGACGCCATCATTGCGATCATCCTCATTGCATCCGTTCTGGGGCAGGAGGCAAAGTCCGCCGGCATGGGCGGTATGGGCGGTGGCGCCGATACGGTCTTTTCGAGCAAAGCCCGCGGCATGGATGCCCTGCTGGCTCGCGTGACGGTTGTCTTCGCCATCCTGTTTGCAGTGATTACACTCGTGATTGCTCGCATGACGAATTGATATCGGCTTATCTGTACCCCCTGCTGCTGAGCGGGGGTACTTTTCTTGAAAGGGGGGATTGCCCGTGATCATGTCCGGTGCAGAGCCGTTCTTCTTGCCGGGCGGCAGGACGGGCGTGCTCCTCATCCATGGTTTTACGGGCCTGCCGGCGGAACTTCTGCTCATGGGCAAATACCTGCAGGCACAGGGCTGCACGGTGCTCGGTGTCCGGCTGGCCGGACACGGCACGACGGCAGAGGACATGAGCCATATGACGGGCGAGGATTGGCTTGATTCCGTTCGCGATGGCTATGCCCTACTGCGCGGCTGCTGTGATCACGTGGTGGCAGGCGGCCACTCCATGGGCGGTTTGCTCGCCCTGTTGCTGGCGGCGGAACAGGAGGTCATGGGTGTCATCTCGATGTCTGCGCCCATCTACATTGCGGAAGAACGAGGCATTGCCAAACTGCCGCCGCGCCGCCTTTGTGCTGGAGTTTTCGTGCCGAAGGCGAGGCGCCGGTTGCGCAATGTACCTCCGGCTGTCAATCAGACGTATCGCTCCATGCCGCTCACAGGCGTCCATGAGCTGCTTGGGCTCATGGAGAGGACGAAGCAGGCTCTGCCGTCCATACGGGTGCCGGCACTGATCCTGCACAGTCTGAACGACCGCACGGCCGATGCCGAGAGCGCCATCTACATCCGGGAGCATCTCGGCAGCAGTGAAAAAGAGATTGTCTGGCTCAAGACCTCTGGCCATCTGATTCCCGTAGGCGAGGAGCGCGATCAGGTCTTTGCGGCCGCGGCCGCCTTCCTCTCGCGGCTGACGGGCAGCGGTCAGGATTTCATAGAACGTACACAAAGGAAGTAGTGGAGAGAAGAACATGGATTTAAAAGAACGTATTTTAGCCTACATGAAAGAGAAGGCTTATAAACCGCTGCTGGCGGAAGACCTGGCAGAAGGCATGCATTTGACGCAGGAAGAGCTTGTGGAGTTTGATGCTGCGCTCGAGGAACTCGAGAAAGAGGGCGCGGTCATCAAAAACCGCAGCGATCTCTATGGCATTCCGAGCCGCATGCACCTCGTGGTCGGACGCCTGTCGATGACGGCCAAGGGCTTTGGTTTCATCATCCCCGATGTGCGTGCTTCCGAGGATGAGACGGACGTGTTCGTGCCGGGCGCAGATCTCAATACGGCCATGCACGGCGACCGTGTCGTGGCGCGCGTGGCGCCGGCTGTCGAAGAAGGCCGTTCGCGCGAGGGCGAGATCATCCGCATCCTCGAACGTGCCAATGAGAAGATCGTCGGCACGTTTGAGAACAGCAAGACGTTTGGCTTCGTGACGCCAGACAACACGAAGCTCAGTCAGGATATTTTCGTGCCGAAGAAGGCATTCCACGGTGCGAAGACGGGCAGCAAGGTCGTCGTTGAGATCACGAAGTGGCCGGACCGCCGCCGCAATGCGGAGGGCAAGGTCATCGAAGTACTCGGCAAGGTGGGCGATCCGGGTGTCGATGTCCTCTCAGTCATGCGTCAGTATGATCTTTCCGAGACGTTCCCTGAAGATGTACAGGCAGCCGCTTCTGCCATGGAGCAGGAGCCGGCTCCGGAGGAGTACCGCGGCCGCCGCGACCGCCGCGACTTCCCGATTGTCACGGTCGATGGTGAGGATTCCAAGGACCTCGACGACGGCGTCTTTGCCCGCCGCAACGAGGACGGCTCCTTCTTCCTCGGTGTCTACATTGCCGATGTCAGCTGGTACGTGCGTGAGAACCAGCCGCTTGACCGCGAGGCGTATGAGCGCGGCACGAGCGTGTACCTCGTCGACCGCGTCATCCCGATGCTGCCGAAGGAACTCAGCAACGGCATCTGCAGCCTCAATGCCGGCGTCGACCGCCTGGCCATGGCCTGCGAGATGCAGATCTCGGTAGACGGCGAAGTCCTGAGCTATGAGATCGTGCCGACGGTCATCCATGTTTACCGCCGCCTGACGTACAACATCGTCAACAAGGTCCTCGTCGACCATGAGGAACCGTTCTATTCGGACAATCAGGATATCCGCGGCATGCTCGAAACGCTGGCCGACCTGCGCAATGCGCTCAAGGCCAAGCGTCATCGCCGCGGTTCAATCGATTTCGATCTGCCCGAGGTCAAGGTCAAGCTCGACGAGCAGGGCCATCCGGTCGCACTCATCAAGCGCGAGGGTTCGCTGGCAGAATCCATCATTGAGGAATGCATGCTGATTGCCAACGAGACGGTGGCGCGTCATATGGATACGAAGAACCTGCCGTTCATGTACCGCGTTCACGAGCAGCCGTCGACGGAGAAAATCGAACGCCTCAACAATCTGCTCTCGACGTTCGGCCTGTTCGTCAAGCAGAATGAGAATGGCGAGATTGTCCCGATGGATGTCCAGCAGGTACTCGAGAAGGTCGAGGGCAAGCCGGAGGAGCGCATCATCAGCACGGTGGCCCTGCGCTCGATGCAGCAGGCGCGTTACAGCGACCTGAGCCTCGGTCACTTTGGCCTTGCAGCCCGCTATTACACGCATTTCACGTCGCCAATCCGCCGCTATCCGGACCTCATCGTCCATCGCCTGCTGCGTGAGACTTTTGCGACGGGCACGATTCCGCGCGAGCGCCAGGAAAAACTGCGCTCCATCCTGCCGGGCATCGCCGAGCATGCCTCGGAGCGCGAGCGCATTGCCATTGAGGCGGAGCGCGAGACGACGGACATGAAGAAGATCGAGTACATGGCACAGTTCGTCGGCGAGGAATTCTCCGGCATCATCAGCGGTGTCACGGCCTTTGGCATTTTCGTCGAGCTGGATAACGGCGTCGAGGGCCTCGTCCACGTCTCGACCATGGTCAACGATTATTACGAATACGTGGAAGAACAGTATGCGATGATCGGCGAGCGCACGAGAAAGGCATACCGTCTCGGCGACGAGGTGGAAGTCCTGCTTGTACGCGCCAATGTCGAGGAACGCAATCTCGACTTCGTACTCAAGGACAATGGCGCTTATGACCCGCAGGCCATGCAGAATGCCGTGCGCGGCGGCCGCAGCAAGGGCGGCAAGTCAGGCGGCAATGGCCGGGACAAGAAGGACGACCGCAAGGGCGGCACGCGTCCGCCGCGCCGCAAGGAAGACGACATCATTGCGGAATCGCTGACGCCTGCAGAGGATGCCTCGAAGCAGAAGCGGCGCCCGAAGAACGGCGGCCGCAGGAAGAATCGCGGGGCCTCGGGTGAGAAGCTGCCGCAGCCGGAGCATAAACCGGCGAAAGGACGCAGGGAGAAGGGCCGCGAGAAACGCGAGCATGAGCGCCTGGAGCGCAGCGACCGTCCGGAGCGCAAGCCCAACCGCCGGGAACGCCGCGAGGAAGCGCGCGGAGAGGAGAGCCGCGACTATCACCGCGTCAGGGTGACGGGGCTCAACAGTGCCGTCTGGCCGGATCCGCCGGGCTACCATGAGCGCAAAATGCGCGAGGAGGCCAAGGCCGAGAAGCAGAAGTCTGCGTCGGCTTCCTCGAAGCATCGTCCGCGCCCGCACCGCAAGACGGAAGGCGGCACGGCACCCAATAAATAAGCGATAAAGAACCATTCAGGTGATACGATGGGAAGAAAGAATGCAGGAATCAAGACGGTCTGCGAGAACCGCAAGGCTCGTCACGATTACTTCATACACGAAACGTTTGAGGCCGGCCTTTCCCTTCAGGGAACGGAAGTCAAGTCCCTGCGCGCCGGACGGGCCAACCTCAAGGACAGCTATGCGAGCATTCAGAACGGCGAGCTTTTCGTCGAGAACTTGCATATCAGCCCCTATGATCAGGGCAATATCTTCAACCACGACCCGCTGCGCCGCAGGAAACTTCTGATGCACAAGGCGGAAATCGTGAAGCTCTTTGCCAAGACGCGCGAAAAAGGCTTCACGCTCGTGCCCCTGAAGATCTATTTCAAGCACGGCCGGGCCAAGCTCGAGCTGGCGCTGGCTTCGGGCAAGCACAATTACGACAAGCGTCAGGACCTTCATGAGAAGGCCGCGAAACGTGAGATTGAGCGTGCCCTCAAGGACCGTCAGCGTTATTGACGGCAGACTGACAGCAAAGGAGCTGCCGGTCACGGGAACATCCTGTGGCCGGCAGCTCTTTGTCTTATTTTGATAAATTGTAAAGCGATGTCCAATAATGCTATAATGGAAGCATATTTTCTTGATTGGAGATGAATCTATGGAGGATGCAAAGAATATAACGATGAAGCGCGGACTCAAGAACCGTCATTTGCAGATGATTGCGCTCGGCGGCGCCATCGGCACGGGACTGTTCTATGGTTCGGCTTCGACGATTGCGCTGGCGGGACCGTCCGTCATGCTCGCCTATCTGATCGGTGGCGTCGTGATTTTCCTCATTATGCGCATGCTGGGGGAGATGGCTGTCGATGAGCCGGTATCAGGCTCATTCAGTCATTATGCGACGAAGTACTGGGGCAGGTTCCCGGGCTTCCTTTCCGGCTGGAATTATTGGTTCAATTACGTGCTCGTGTCGATGGCGGAACTCACGGCCGTTGGCATCTACATGAATTTCTGGTTCCCGGACCTGCCGCAGTGGATTTCATCGCTGGTCTGTCTCGTGGCCATTACGGCATTGAATCTCGTCAATGTCCGGGCCTACGGCGAGGCCGAATTCTGGATGGCGCTCATCAAGATTGCCGCCATCGTCAGCATGATACTCCTGGGGCTCGGCCTGATCTTCTCGAGCGGGCAGCCCTTCCCCGAGAACTTCAGCAACATCTGGAAAAATGGCGGCTTCCTGCCGAACGGTCTCTGGGGACTCGCACTCTCCATCGCCGTCGTCATGTTCTCGTTCGGCGGCATCGAGCTCATCGGCATCACGGCTGGTGAGGCGGAGGATCCGGACCGCACGATTCCGCGCGCCATCAACCAGGTCATCTGGCGTATCCTGATTTTCTACGTCGGCACGATGGTTGTGCTCATGGCGCTCTGGCCGTGGAACAAGGTCGGTATGGAGGCGAGTCCGTTCGTCCAAATCTTCAACAATGTTGGCATCCCCGCTGCGGCGCACATCCTGAATTTCGTCGTGCTGACGGCGGCCATCTCGGTCTACAATTCTGCCATCTACAGCAACAGCCGAATGCTCTACGGTCTGGCGGGCACGGGCGAGGCTCCGGCCTTCTTCCGCAAGCTCTCGCCGCACGGCGTGCCGGTGCGCGGCATCCTGGTTTCCTCGGGCATCACGCTGATTGTCGTCGCGCTCAATTATTTCCTGCAGGGACACGTCTTCATGTATCTCATGATGATCGCGACCTGTGCGGCCGTCATCAGCTGGGTGGTCATCTGCATCACGCATCTGAAATTCCGCGCTTATTGCAAGGCGCATGGTAAGCAAACGAAATTCCATGCCATCCTGTATCCATGGGCCAACTACCTGTCGCTGCTTTTCCTGGCCGGTGTCGTCTTCTTCGTGTCACAGATCCCGGATATGCAGCTGGCAGTCCTGTTCCTGCCCATCTGGCTGTTCGTGCTCTGGCTCGGCTACTGCCGCTATCGCCGGAAAAAATGAAGAAATAAAGAAAAGGCATAATCTCTTTCCCGGTGGGGAAGGGGTTGTGCCTTTTCCTGACATGTAAACAGAAGATACAAAAAAGGCTTCCGCACACGGAAGCCTTGCTTTTCCAATGGAGCTGATTATAGGACTTGAACCTACGACCTGCTCATTACGAATGAGCTGCTCTACCAACTGAGCTAAATCAGCAAGATATGGAGCTGATTATAGGACTTGAACCTACGACCTGCTCATTACGAATGAGCTGCTCTACCAACTGAGCTAAATCAGCAAGATATGGAGCTGATTATAGGACTTGAACCTACGACCTGCTCATTACGAATGAGCTGCTCTACCAACTGAGCTAAATCAGCATCTGTCGCTTTTCGCAACTGACAGAATATAGTATATCGGTTTTGCCGCCCGGTGTCAACTGGTTTTTTTAAAAATTTTACGGAGCGGGAAATTTATGCGTTTCTAATTGGAAAGCGGACGGGAGTTCCGTATAATAGTATTTGACGAGGTACACTATTACGAAGGATGGTGTTTCGATATGAGGAGAATAGGAACGGCCTGCCTGGTGCTGCTGACGTTCCTGGCTGTCTGCTGCCTGTGGCAGGGCGGAACTGTAGAGGCTGCGCCGCAGCGCATCGAGGCGACGGGCGTCTACGTCATGGGGGATAACGACTCCCCGAAGATCGCGCGCGATGCCGCGCGCCAGGAGGCCATGCGCGTGGCGGTGGAGAAAGCCGGCGTCTACGTCGAGAGCTATTCACGCACGAAAAACATGCAGCTCACGGAGGATGACGTCAAGATGATCTCGGGTGCCGTGCTCAAGGTCATCAAGGAGGATTCGGTACCGGAGCTTTCGGGAACGACCTGGAAATACACGGTGCATCTGGTCGCCGAAGTGGATACGGATGACATCGACCTCAAGGCCATGATGGACAAGAAGACGGAGCTCGAGAAGCTGCAGCAGGAACGCGATGCTCTGAAGAAGCAGAATGAGGAACTGCTTGCCGAATACCAGAAGGCCAATGGCCAGGAGAAGAAACGGCTCGGCACGCGTCTCGAGTCGAGCTACGATTACGAGAAGATTTTTGACCGCAGCATGGGCTATATCCAGCGCAGCGAGTACACGCGGGCCATCGATGAGCTCACGACGCTCATCGAAGACCGGTCCGTCAAGGGTAATCCGCGCGCCTATGCCTACTATCTGCGCGGCCGGGCCTATTACGGGCTCAACCGTCCGCACGATGCCCTCGAGGATTTCAGCATGGCCAACAACACGGACCATGACAATACGACATATCCCATCTGGCGCTGCCATCAGTATGAGGGCTTAATCTATTACGATGAGGGCCGCTACGACGAGGCCGTGCGCGAGCTCGAGATTGCCTGGAACTATTCCGATAAACGGGATCGGGCGCTGGCAGATGACCTGCGCACGGCGCGCATGGCTGCCGAACGCGCGAAGAACCCGCCGCCGGAGCCGCAGCAGGAATCCGGATCGGAAGACAATGGACGGATCAACTGGACGAAGATCCTCACGGATGTCATCATCCATTCGATTGACAAGGGCTCCAATGGCTGAACCTGTTTGAGCAGGATTCCCCCGCTTGCCGGGGGATATATTTTTGCTTGACAGATACCCCCTAGTGGTATATTATAAAATACCGTTAGGGGGTATATTTTATGTGTGCATGTGAAAGAACAAAAGGCGAGGCCGCCGCAGAGAATGCGGAAAAGAGCTGCTGCGGCTGTGTCAAGCATAAATACCGCGACAAGGACAGCAAGGAATACAAATGCCTCGTCTCGCGGCTCAAGCGCATCGAGGGCCAGGTCCGCGGCGTCTGCAAGATGGTCGAGGACGACCGCTACTGCGTTGATATCCTCACGCAGGTCAGCGCGATCCAGTCAGCGCTCAATGCGTTCAATAAAGAGCTGCTCGCGCAGCACATCAAGTCGTGCGTCGTCGACGATATCCGCGCGGGGCATGATGAGGTCGTCGACGAACTCGTCGCGACGCTCCAGAAGGTCATGAAGTAAGTTATCCCATCGTTTTCCCAACAGCCACCAAGGAGGCTCAATTCCAAGATGAAAAAAGAAAAATTCACGATCACGGGCATGACGTGCTCGGCTTGCTCGGCCCGTGTGGAAAAAGCCGTCAGCAAGGTCGACGGCACGAAGGATGTCAGCGTGAATCTGCTGACGAACAGCATGCAGCTCGAGTATGATGAGTCGAAGACGAATGTGCCGGCCATCATTGCGGCCGTCGTTGAAGCCGGCTACGGCGCTTCGGTCAAAGGTGCGGAGAGGGCAAAGGCCGCCGCGCTTCCCGAGGAAGACCCCGTCAGGAAGAATATTGCCGAGATGAAGCATCGCCTCATCTGGTCCATCATCTTCCTGATGCCGACGCTCTACATCTCGATGCACGGGCTCTTCCAGAAGCTCTTCGGCCTGCCGGTGCCGCAGCTCATCAGCCAGGTCTTCGACGGCCCCGAGAATGCCATCACGTTTGCGTTCTCCCAGTTCCTGCTCGTGCTGCCCATCATGTACCTGAACCGCCGCTATTATATCGCAGGCTTCCGCAATCTCCTGCACGGGGCGCCGAACATGGACAGCCTTGTCGGCATGGGCTCGATGGCTGCCGCGCTCTTCGGTGCCTTTGCGATTTTCCGCATGGGCTGGGGCTTTGGCCATAACGACTGGGCGCTTGTCACCGAGTACAGCACGAATCTTTATTTTGAGTCGGCCGGCATGATTGTCACGCTGATCACCGTGGGCAAATACCTCGAGGCCCGCGCGAAGGGGCAGACGAGCAAGGCCCTTGAGAAGCTCATGGATCTTGCGCCGAAGCAGGCGGCCGTTGTGCGCGGTGGTGTGGAACAGGTCGTTCCTGTCGAGCAGCTCGCCGTCGGCGATGAGATTGTCGTGCGCCCCGGCGAGCGCATCCCCGCTGACGGTGTCGTGCTCTCGGGCACGACGAGCATCGATGAATCGGCCATCACGGGTGAGCCCATCCCCGTTGAGAAGCAGCAGGGGGATAAGGTGACCTCGGCGACCATCAACAAGCAGGGCTTCATCCATTTCCGCGCAGAGCGTGTCGGTGCCGATTCGACCATCAGTCAGATCATCCGGCTCGTCGATGAGGCCAGTGCTTCGAAGGCGCCGATTGCGCGCATGGCTGACAAGATTGCCGGTGTTTTCGTGCCGGCTGTCATCACGGTGGCCGTCCTTGCCGGTGCCGCCTGGCTCGCGATGGGCGCGAGCGTGGAATTCGCGTTCTCCATCGCCATCTGCATCCTCGTCATCTCCTGTCCGTGTTCGCTCGGCCTTGCCACGCCGGTGGCCATCATGGTCGGTACGGGCAAGGGCGCGGAAAACGGCATTCTCATAAAATCCGGTGAGGCGCTCGAGATCGCGCAGTCCGTCGATACGGTTGTCATGGACAAGACGGGCACGATCACCGAGGGCCGTCCGGAGGTCACGTCCGTCTTGGCAGCTGACGCCTTCTCGGAGCAGAAGCTCCTGGCGATTGCGGCAGGCCTTGAGAAGGGCAGCGAGCATCCGCTCGCCGAAGCCGTCATGAATTATGCCGAAGAGAAGAAGATCGCGGCAAAAGCCATGACGGATTTCAGGGCACTCTTTGGCCGCGGTGTTGAGGCCAGGGCCGACGGGCATGTATATTATGCGGGCAATGCCAAGCTCATGGCAGAGCAGCAGATTGATCTTGCCTCGTATGAAAGCCATCTCGGTGCGCTCTCCGATGACGGCTGCACGCCGCTGATCTTTGCCGAGGACAACCACGTGATCGGCATCCTCGCGGCTGCTGATGTCGAGAAAGCGACGAGCAAAGAGGCTATCGCCCGCTTCCGCGAGATGGGCATCGATGTCGTCATGCTGACCGGTGACAACGAGCGTACGGCGGAAGCCATCCGCCGCCGCATGGGCATCCCGAAGGTCATTGCGGGCGTCCTGCCGGAGAACAAGGCAGAACACATCAAGAAGCTTCAGTCTGAAGGCCACAAGGTTGCGATGATCGGCGATGGCATCAATGACGCGCCGGCGCTCGCGCAGGCAGATCTTGGCATGGCCATCGGCGCCGGCACGGATGTGGCCATCGAGAGTGCCGATGCCGTCCTGATGAAGAGCGACCTCCTCGATGCCGTCAGCGCCATCCGCCTTTCGAAGGCCGTGCTGCGCAACATCAAGGAAAATCTGTTCTGGGCGCTCATCTACAACGTCATCTGCATCCCCGTCGCGGCAGGCATCCTGTATCCGGCCTTCGGCATCAAGCTCTCGCCAGTCGTCGGCGCTGCCGCGATGAGCATGTCGAGCGTCTGCGTCGTCATGAATGCCCTGCGCCTGCGTTTCTTCAAGACCGATCGCGGCGAAGCCCAGGAGGCCGCCGTTGTCCATAAAGATGCCGCGCCGGCTGTACCGGCTGCGGCGGACCATCATTCTATCAAGCAGAAAGAGGAAGATACCATGGAAAAGACTCTCACGATCAAAGGCATGATGTGTGCACATTGCCAGAAACACGTTCACGATGCACTCGCCAAGATGGATGGCGTCACGGATGTCACCGTCGATCTCGAGGGCGGCAAGGCCGATGTCAAAGCCAGCCGCGAGATTCCGCAGGAAGATTTCCGCAAGGTCATCGAAGAGGCTGGTTACGAACTCGTAGGCTGATATTCTTGAGAATTTGAACTGGAAAAATCCTGGCAGATATGGAATTTATTTCTTATCTGCTGGGATTTTTTTCTTATTAAGCTTCCTTGTTTCCTCAGGCTGTTCTTGCAATTAGAAGGAATCCGCAGGGCTGTGGCGACAGTATGTTTTGCGTCCTTTTTTCAATGTTGATATAATGGAAGTATCTCACTGATCGGAGGCGAGCAGATGAAGCGTGAGGAACGGATTTACGAATACATCCAGACACAGTCGCAGAATATGGCCGGGGACGACTTCAAGGGGCGCGTGGGGTTTGACGCCCAGGAAATCGCATCGGCGCTCGACATCCTGCGCAACAATGTCTCGAAGGAACTCAATTCCCTCTACCGGCAGGGCATGATTGTCAAGTTCCTCGGGCGTCCTGTGCGCTATTTTGATAAAGGGGAACTCGAGAGCCGTCTCGGCGTACAGCTCGGAGTGGGCCCCTTCCAGTTTGAGTCGGTTGAGGAGATCGCGCCGTTGGCTGAGGCGAAGCCGGTCAACCCCTTTGTGCGTCTCATCGGTGCAGACCGCAGCCTCAGGAAGCAGGTCGAGCAGGCCAAGGCAGCCATCCTCTATCCGCCGGATGGCCTGCACACGCTGATTGTTGGCCAGACGGGCGTCGGCAAGACCCTCTTTGCGCACCTGATGTTCGAATACGGCAAGGTCATGCATCGCTTTGCTGAGGATGCGCCGTTCGTCACGTTCAACTGTGCCGATTACTACAACAACTCGCAGCTTTTGATCTCGCACATCTTCGGCCATATGAAGGGCGCGTTCACCGGCGCCGATACGGCCAAGGCCGGCCTTGTCGAGGAGGCGGACGGCGGCGTGCTCTTCCTCGACGAGATCCATCGCCTGCCGCCCGAAGGCCAGGAGATGATCTTCTACTTCATGGACACGGGCACCTTCAACCGCCTCGGCGAGACGACGCGCAGCCGCCACGCGAAAGTCCTGATCATCGGCGCGACGACGGAAGACCCCAATTCTGCGCTGACCAAGACGTTCGTGCGCCGCATTCCGAACATCATCCGGATTCACCCGCTCTCAGAGCGCACACTCGATGAAAAGCTCGATATTATCCGGCTGATGTTCCAGGATGAAGCACAGCGCGTCAAGAAGCCCATCCGCGTCGGCGTCGAATCCGTCAAGGCGCTTGTCGGCAGCATCGGCAACGGCAATGTGGGCCAGCTCAAATCGAACATCAAGCTGCTCTGTGCACAGGCCTTCCTCAACGGCATCGACAACCCGAAATGCATGGAGGTGGATTTCAAGATCCTGCCGACGCAGCTCAAGGAGGGCCTCCTGACGCTCTCAGCCAACCGCCAGGACCTGATGGAACTGACGAAACGGCTTGGCGGCGAACAGTTCCTCGTCATCCTGCCACCGGGGCGTAAGCTTCAGCTCGAGGACGATGATGAAGCGCGGGAACCCTTCAATCTTTACCAGGTCGTCGAGGACAAGGTCGATCTGCTCAAGGAGGAGGGCATCAGCAGCGATCTCATCAAGCAGATCGTGGCCACGGATGTCAACGTTTACGTCAAGAATCTCTACAACAAGAAGAACTCCGTCAACATGACGACGCGGGAGCGCCTGCTGAAAATCGTCGACGCCTCTCTCGTGGACTTCTCGGAGCAGATCTCGCTCTACGTGCAGAAGCGCATGAACAGGAGTTACCGGGACCGTTTCCTCTATGCGTTCAGCCTGCACCTTTCCGCCTTCCTCAAGCGCGTCAAGGCCAAGGAAACCATCCCGTACACGGAAATCGAAGGTGCGGTGCCGCAAAATTCCCTGTGCCTGGCTGTAGCGATGGAGATCGGCGGCCTCATCGAGCAGCACTATCACATCAAAGTGCCGCGTGTCGAAATCGAATACATCGCGTTGCTGCTCGAATCGGCTGAAGACGATGACCTCGAGGACAAGATCGTCATCCTCGTGCTGGCGCACGGCAAGGGCACGGCCAGTTCAATGCTTGAGGTCGCCCAGCGCCTCTTCGGCAATACCGACAACAGCACGCTGGCCGTCGATATGCCGCTCGACGTCAATCCGCAGGAGGTCCTCGACAAGATTACGGCCATGCTGCGTGCCGTGCGCTGCCAGAAGGGAATCCTGATCCTCGCGGACATGGGCTCGCTTTGCAACTTCGGCCCGCTGCTATCCGAACGTCTCAGGGTCCCCGTGCGCACGATCGATATGGTGTCGACGCCGCTGATCCTCGAGGCCATGCGCAAGGTGGATGTCGCGGGCATGGATCTTGATACGGTCTATGATTCGCTGCGCAGCTTCCACGGCTATGAAGCTGTCGACATGGCCGAAGGAGAACGGCTGGCCGAACAGGCTCACGAAGTCATCGTGACCATCTGCTCGACGGGGCAGGGAACGGCGCTGAAACTCAAGGCCCTCGTCAAGGATATCCTGCGTCAGGCCGGCTGTGTCATGGAAGTCATTCCCGTAGGTCTCGTCAACCTCGAGGAGCGTCTGGCGGAAATCGCTGAAGACCATCGCATCGTGGCGGCCGTTGGCATGAAGAAGCCGAAGATGCGCATTCCCTTCATCCCGCTCGAGCAGCTCATCGACGGCGAAGGCGAAGCCATCCTGCGCGAGCTCGTCACGGGCCGCCGCCATACGATTCCTTCACCCGAAAACCGCAGCCTCGTCGTCAAGAAACTCTGCGAGGAATCCCTGCAGAAATTCCTGACGTATCTCAACCCCGCCAAGGTCTTGCCGCTGCTGCTCTCCTTTGACCAGCGGCTGGAGGAACGCCTGCAGAAGAAACTGCCGAATCCGATGCGCATCCGCCTGCTCGTTCACTGCGGCTGCGCACTTGAACGCATCGTCACGCGCAGTCCCCTGACGTATACGGCTGACCGAAGCGAGCTTCCCGCCGAAAAACTGGCCGCACTGCAGACCGCGGCAGAAGTCTTTGAGGAAAGCCTGCAGCTGCATGTCCCTGAGGATGAACTCTGCTTTATGGCAGAAATGATCTGACTTTTGATACACTGAATACACTATCGCTTGGATGTGTGCGATAGTGTATTTTTTTCGCATAAACATCGTTGATACTGTATCGAAACGCGTGGAAAATAATAGAAAAGAGTATTATTTGAACAGTAATAGTATTGTTTTATCCGTATCGAAAGCAAAAGGTTACGAAATTAGGCCATTCGAGAATATCAAAAATTTTGATACACAAAGTTGGCATGAATCTTGCATTATAAAAGGACGTGAGGACATAGCGTAAAATATTATGAAATCATTCGAGGTCATTCAAGGAGGTAATGTTGGATGTTTGCTATTCTTGTTGGCACGCATGGCCGTTTTTCCGAGGAACTTGTCAAATCCTGTGAGATGATTTGCGGTGAGCAGAAAAATGTCCGCGCCGTAACGCTCGTCCCGGGTGAAGGACCAGATGACGTGGTCAAGAAGTACGAGGCTGCGATCAAGGAGCTGGACTGCACGGATGGCGTGCTGTTCCTCAACGACTTGTTCGGCGGCAGTCCGTACAACGCCGCCTGCCGTCTTGTCATCAGCAATGAATCGTACGGCATCGTGACGGGTGTCAACCTGCCGATGCTCATCGAGATGTGCAGCCTGCAGATGATGGATGATAAATCCCTTACGATCCAGGATATCATGGCAAAAGCAGTGGAGGCGGGCAAGAGCGGCCTGCAGGTATTCCATGCAAGCCAGATCGCAGAAGATGAGGAGGATGATTTATAATGAAGATCGTATTGGCAAGAATCGATGACCGCCTGATTCATGGCCAGGTCGCAACCGTGTGGTCGAAGGCAACGAACTGCCAGCGCATCATTGTCTGTGACGATGAAGTCGCCAAGGACAAGATCCGTTCGACGCTTCTGAAACAGGTCGCACCGGCTGGCATCAAGAGCCACGTCGTAGACCTCGCGAAGGCCGTGCGTGTCTACAACAATCCGAAGTATGAGAACGACCGCTGCCTGCTGCTCTTTACGAATCCGGCGAGTGTCTTGTACCTCGTCGAGCACGGCGTGCCAATCAAGAGTGTCAACATCGGCGGCATGAGCTTCCACGAAGGCAAGCATCAGATCACGAGCGCCGTATCGGTTGACGACAAAGACATTGCGGCATTCAAGAAGCTCAATGAAATGGGGATTGAGCTTGAGATCCGCAAGGTGGACTCCGATAAGAAAGTGATGATGATGGATGTGCTGAACAAACAGTAATCCATTTCATAAAGGAAGTGAGCGGCTTTGGCCGCTCACATGGGGGGTTATGGAATAATTCACAATGGAGGGGTTAATCATGGAACTCAGTACAATTCAAGTGCTGCTCATTTTCATTTTTGGCACGATCGCCGGCATGGGATCCTGCCTCGATGAGCTGCAGACGCATCGCCCGCTTATTGCATGTACGATGACCGGCCTGATCTTGGGTGATATCACAACAGGTATTATCATTGGTGGTACTCTTGAACTCATGGCTCTCGGCTGGATGAACATCGGCGCAGCGATTGCACCGGATGCGGCACTGGCTTCCGTCATTTCCACCATCCTGGTCATCGCCGGCCATCAGGACGTGGCTACTGGTATCGGTATCGCCATGCCGCTCGCAGCTGCCGGCCAGGTCCTGGCAATCTTCTGTAAAACGATTTCCGTTGTATTCCAGCATCGTGCTGACCACTATGCAGAACAGGGCGACCTGCGCGGCATCGACCTCTGCCACTACGGCGCACTGATCCTTCAGGGCCTGCGCGTTGGCATCCCGGCTCTCATCGTCGCCGTTTCCGTCGGCACGGGCGCCGTACAGGCCATGCTCGACGCCATCCCGCCGGTCATCACGGGCGGCCTGCAGGTCGCTGGCGGCTTCATCGTCGTCGTAGGTTATGCAATGGTCATCAACATGATGGGCGCAAAATACCTCATGCCATTCTTCTTCCTTGGTTTCGTCGTTGCAGCTTTTACGACGTTCAACCTCGTTGCTCTCGGCGTTATCGGCCTCGTCCTCGCCATCGTCTATCTGCAGCTTAACCCGAAGTATGCAGAGCTGGCCGCAGCACCTGCCGCCGCTTCCTCTTCGGATAAGGATGACGATTTGGACGACGAACTTGACTGATTGGTGAGGAGGAAGATCATCATGGAAAAGAAAATCACGAAAAACGATTTCTTCTGGACATTTATCCGTTCGAATTTCCTGCAGGGCTCCTGGAACATGGAACGCATGCAGGCCCTGGGCTTCTGCTTCGGCATGGTGCCAATCCTCAAACGCCTCTATACGGGCGATGAGCTCAAGCAGGCCATCAAGCGTCACCTCGAATTCTACAACACGCATCCATTCGTCACGGCTCCAATCATCGGCATCACGGCAGCCATGGAAGAGAAGCGTGCCAACGGTGCGGAAATCCCGGACAGCGTCATCAACGGCATCAAAGTCGGCATGATGGGCCCGCTGGCCGGCGTCGGCGACCCGATCTTCTGGGGCACGCTGCGCCCAATCACCGCAGCACTCGGCGCCTCGTTCGCCATCTCCGGCAGCATCCTTGGCCCGATCATCTTCTTCGTGCTCTTCAACGCCGTCCGCCTCTGGGTACGCTGGTACGGCATCAAATACGGCTATGCCAAAGGCACGGACATCGTCCAGGATGTCGCTGGCAACCGCCTGCAGAAACTCACGGAAGGTGCTTCCATCCTCGGCCTCTTCGTCATGGGCGCCCTGGTCAACAAGTGGACAAGCGTCAACATCCCGGTCGTCGTCTCGCAGATCACCAATGCCAAAGGTGAAGTCGTCACGACGACGGTACAGACCATCCTCGATCAGCTCATGCCGGGCCTCATCCCGCTGCTCATGACGTTTGCATGCATGGCACTGCTCAAACGCAAGGTCAACGCCATCTGGATCATCTTCGGCCTCTTCGCCATCGGCATCATCTGCTATGGCCTGGGCATCATGAACGTCAAGTAATCCCATATCATACATCCAGGAAAGAGACTGCGGCCCTGTGGCATGCAGTCCTTTTCTGTTGTGGAGCGGCGCATCCGCCGCGTTTGGTGAAGAAAGCAGGAAGCCTGTATTTCAGCTTTGTGCTGACGGTTCTTCTTTTGCGGAAACCCTTTACTTTTGCTGATGAATTACGTAAAATAAAAAAAGAAATAGGAAACTATCAATTAAGTATTCTCGTGGAATAGGAGAGATGTTCCCATGATCAAAAAAGCGATTGCTGTCATGACCTCCGGCGGCGACAGCCCGGGCATGAATGCTGCGGCCCGCGCCGTAGTTCGTACAGCACTTTATGAAGGCGTAGAAGTCTATGGCATCAACAACGGCTACCAGGGCATGCTCGACGACGACATCGTGCAGCTCACGAGCCGCAGCGTCAGCGACCTCATTCAGCGTGGCGGCACGTTCCTCGGCACGGCCCGCTGCCCGGAGTTCAAGACGCCGGAAGGCCGCAAAAAAGGCTTCGACAACCTCATGAAGCGTGGGATTGAAGGCCTCGTCATCATCGGCGGCGACGGCAGCCTCACGGGCGGTTCCCTGCTCTCGAAGGAAACGGGTCTGCCCATCGTCGGCCTGCCGGGCACCATCGACAACGATGTCTGGGGCATGGACTACACGATTGGCTGCGACACGGCGGCCAACACCATCGTCGACGCCATCAACAAACTGCGCGACACGGCCTCGGCTCACCGCCGCATTATGCTCGTCGAAGTCATGGGCCGCAACTCCGGCTGGCTCGCCATGATGAGCGGCATCGCCGGCGGTGCAGAATTCATCCTCGTCCCGGAAGTCAAATTCGACATGGAAGAAATGTGCCAGGAAATCAAGGACATGTATGCCAAGGGCAAACGCTACAGCATCATCGTCGTTGCTGAAGGCGCAGGCTCGGCCATCGAGATCGGCAAAGTCGTCGAGGAAAAAACCGGCATCGACACGCGTGTATCCGTCCTCGGCCACATCCAGCGTGGGGGCTCCCCGTCGGTCGAAGACCGTATGAAAGCCTCGATGCTCGGTGAAAAGGCAGCCCTTGCCATCATCTCCGGTGCTTCCGACGTCGTCTTCGGCTTCAACGAAGGCAAAGTCGTCAGCGTCAATCTCTTCGACGCCGTCAACAACACCAAGACTCTCAACCCCGAACTCGTGCGCCTCGCCCGCGTTCTGGCCTAAGGGATCCTGAACATAAAAAATAAGCGGAGACTGTTGCCAAGCTGCACTTGGCAACAGTCTCCGCTTTTGATTTTTAAACTGCAGGATGTTACATTACGCTTCCCGGATACTTCAGCGTCGCAAAATAATCGTCGAGCGTCTGCGCACGGCGGATCAGTTCCACACTGCCGTCCTCGTGCAGCAGCAGCTCCGCGCACCAGAGCTTGCCGTTGTAATTGAAGCCCATCGCACTGCCGTGTGCACCCGTATCATGGATGATTACGCGGTCGCCAATATCGATCTTCGGCAGCTTGCGGTCAATCGCGAACTTATCGTTATTCTCGCAGAGCGAACCCGTCACATCATAAACGTGATCGCACGGCTCATTCTCCTTGCCGGCAATCGTGATGTGATGGTAAGCGCCGTACATCGCCGGACGCATCAGATTGGCCATGCAGGAATCGAGGCCGATGTAATCCTTGTACGTCTTCTTCTCGTGGATGGCCGTGGAAACGAGCCAGCCGGCAGGACCCGTGATCGCGCGGCCGCTCTCCGTCATCATGGCCACATCGCCGAGGCCCTCCGGTACCATCATCTCGTCGTAGAGCGCATGGATGCCCTCGCCGACCGCCTTGAGATCGACCGGCTCTTCCTCCGGACGGTACGGGATGCCGATGCCGCCGCCGATGTTGACGAACTCGACATGGATGCCGAAGCGGCGCTTGAGCTCGATGGCCAGCTCGAACATGAGCTTCGCCGTGAAGACAAAGGCCTCCGTGCGGCGCTCATTTGAAGCGACCATCGTATGCAGGCCAAAGCGCTTGACACCCTTTTCCAGTGCGCGGCGATAGCCTTCAAACAGCTGCTCGCGCGTCAGGCCGTACTTTGCCTCGGTCGGCTTGCCGATGATATCGTTGCCTTCCATGAGGTTGCCCGGATTGTAGCGGAAGCAGAGCACCTGCGGCAGACCGGCGTTCTGCTCGAGGTAATCAAGATGGGAGAGATCGTCGAGGTTGATGATCGCACCGAGTTCGATGGCCTTCTGGAACTCATCGGCCGGCGTATCATTCGAGGTCAGAAGAATCTCTTCTCCTTTGAAGCCCGCCGCTTCGGAGAGCACGAGCTCAGCGAGGCTGCTGTTGTCCGTGCCGGCACCCTCCTCATGGAGAATCTGCAGGATGCGCGGATTTGGCAGGGCCTTGACGGCAAACTGCTCGCGGAAACGCGGTGCCCAGGCAAACGCCTGCTGCAGAGCGCGGATATTGGCGCGGATGGCCTTTTCATCATAGATATGGAACGGGGTCGGATATTTTGCGATGACAGCTTCAAGCTGTTCCTTGTTGAGCGGGAAGGTCTTTTGACTCATAAAATTGCCTCCTGTAATGCTTGTTTATGCAGAGAGAATTATTATCTTTAAAAAGGTAAGTAAATTATAACAAACAGGAATACTACTGTCAATTACTATAAAGAAAATGAATAAAAATATTTTGCCATCCAGTAGGATTTCATGACGCTGTTTGGAAGAATATGATAGAATAGAAACGAAATCTATTTTCTATCCTGTTTTACTGTTGTATTATGAAGAAAAATGAGGAAATCACATGGGAAGAATCTTAGGACTCCTGCGCCTGTTCCGGCGCGATATCATCGTCATGCTCATGGCGCTCAAAGAACGCGATACGCCGGGCAAGGTAAAAGGCCTTCTCGTACTCTCCATCCTGTACCTCATCAGCCCGATTGACATCATTCCCGACGCCGTTCCGTTCTTCGGCTTCCTTGATGACGCCGTCATCGTGCCGACGGCCATCTGCGGCCTCATGCAGCTGCTGCCGCCGCATGTGCGCAGCCGCAGCGAGCAGCAGGCAGACTATGTCCTGCGCCATGCCAAGCTCTTCGGCGCACTCGTGACTGTTTTCGTCATCTGCTGGGCCGTTCTGCTGGTTTGGGGAATCTATAAATTGATTGCATAATATAAGGAGTGCCAGATACATTGCGTTTATATATTGCCGAGAAACCGAGTGTGGGCCGGGAACTGGCCAAATGCCTGAGGGGGCCCGTTGCACGCCATGACGGCTATCTGACGACCCAGGACGGCGTCGTCACCTGGCTCTTCGGCCATATCCTGCGTCAGGCGGAGCCGGAGGAATACGACCCGAAGTACAAGCGCTGGCGGGCCGAAGACTTGCCCATCATTCCCGCTCAGTGGAAACTTTACGTGGACAAGGACTGCGAGAAGCAGTTTGGTATCGTCAAATCCCTCATCGCGAAGGCCGATGAGATCGTCCACGGCGGCGACCCGGACCGCGAAGGCCAGCTGCTCGTCGACGAAGTCCTCGACTATCTCGGGAACAAGAAGCCCGTGCGGCGCATCCTCCTGAATGCCCTTGATGAGACGAGCATCAAGAAGGCCAACGCGCATCTGCGGGACAACAAGGATTTCTTTAACCTCAAGCAGTCGGCACTGGCCCGCGCGCGGGCGGACTGGCTCATCGGCATGAATCTCTCGCGTGCCTACACGCTGGCTGCACGCCGTGCCGGACACGAGGGCCTTGTGCTGCCCATCGGCCGCGTCAAGACGCCGACGCTTTCGCTCGTCGTGCGCCGCGAGCGCGAGATCGAACATTTCAAGCCCGTTGACTACTACAACATCAAGGCGACGTTCCAGCATGAGAACGGCAGCTTTACGGCGCAGTGGAAGCCGAAGGACACGATGGCTGGCCTCGACAGCGAGAACCGCCTCATCGACAAGTCCCTCGCCGAAACGAAGCTCAGGGAATTTTCCGCGGCACCGCATGACGGTGAGATCACAGCTTACCAGAAGGCAAAGAAGCAGGAGCCGCAGCCGCTGCCGTTCTCTCTGTCGACGCTGCAGGTCCTCGCCGGCAAGATGTACGGCTACGCACCGCAGCTCGTCCTCGATACCGCGCAGAAACTCTACGAGAAGAAACTCACGACGTACCCGCGCTCCGACTGTGAATACCTGCCGCTGAACCAGCACGGCGATGCGGCAAAAATCCTCTCGCACCTCTCAAAGGCCGGCGATCCTGAACTCGCCGCGTGGGTGCCAGCCGCGAAGCCGCAGCAGAAAAGCCGGGCCTGGAACGACAAGAAGATTTCGGCACATCATGCCATCATCCCGACGACGGTGCAGGCCGATGTCACGAAGATGACGGAGGAGGAGCGCAATCTCTACCACCTGATCGGCCGCGGCTACATCGCGCAGTTCTATCCCGTGCATACGTATGACCAGACGAAAGTCGAGGTCACCTACAAGGATGAGCTCTTCACGGCCAGCGGCCGCACGGAGCGCGATCTCGGCTGGAAAGTCATGTATCAGTCAAAGCGGCGCCAGGAAGCCGATGACGACGACAAGGATGACAAGGAGGAGAAGGATGACGAGTCGGGCAAGACGCTGCCTGCCATGAAGAAGCACGACCCGGCCAGCTGGAAACGCGGCCGCATCGTCAGCCGCGTCACGAAGCCGCCCGTGCGCTTCACGCCTTCGTCGCTCCTGGCCGGCATGAAGGAAATCCATAAATACGTCAAGAATCCCGAGGCCAAGAAACAGCTCAAGGATGTCTATGGCATCGGCACGGAAGCCACGCGCGCGACGATCATCGACGACCTCATCCGGCGCAAATTCATGAAGACACAGGGAAAGAAAAAGTACCTCGTGCCGACGCCGGCCGCGTATCTCCTCGTCGATGCCCTGCCGGATGAGATGACGTACCCCGATTCCACGGCTATCTGGGAGGATAAGCTGCATTCCATGTCGGAAGGGGAGGGGACGCTCGAGGAGTTCCTCAAGGGACAGATTGACTTTACGCGCACCCTCTGCCAGAAGGCCTATCAGGCGGAAATCAAGGTCACGGGCGAAAATATCTGCCCGCGCTGCCACAAGGGCGTCCTGCTGCAGCGCAAGGGACGCAACGGCCTGTTCTGGGGCTGCTCGAATTATCCGAAGTGCCGCATGACCTGCAACGACAAGAACGGCAAGCCGGATCTTGAAGATGCCAAACGCCGCCTCGCACGTGCGCCGCGCGACATGGCGGCCGGTGCTGCAGGAAATGCTTCGCCGGGAGCTGCCCCGTACCGGCCGGCACAGCCCGCTGCTGTCTACCGCAATGAAGAACGTTCCGCTTCGGTCGGCGATGAGATCGCGGCGCTCAACCAGCTCTTTTCCGCGGCGGACTACGAGGCCAATCTGGCTGCCGACATGGCCAGCTACGTGCCGGAACGCCGTCAGGCGCCGTCTTCCTGGAGCGACAAGCCGAAGTTTTCCGCGAGTCCGATGGAGCATCTGCAGAAGGAAGGCGCAGATGCGAAGGAGAAGAAATATTTGTGCCCGCGCTGCCGCGAAGGTCACCTGCGCCGCATCCAGGGCCGCAACGGTGTCTTCTGGGGCTGCTCGAATTACCCTCGCTGCACCGCCACCTTCGACGACGAAAAAGGCAGACCTCTTCTTTGAGTTGAGATATAACAAAGTAACGGATAAAAGGAGTTTTTATGACTAGTTTTCAAGACCTCGGCATCGCTGAATCGCTGACAGCCGCACTCGCGGCCAAAGGCATTGCGGCGCCGACGCCCATCCAAGAAAAAGCCATCCCCGAGCTTCTGGCCGGCCATGATATCATCGGACAGGCTCCGACAGGCACGGGCAAGACGCTTGCTTACCTGCTGCCCATCCTCATGGGGCTCGAGGCCAGCCGCCGCGAAGCGCAGGCCCTGATCCTCGCGCCGACGTATGAGCTCGCCATGCAGATTGCCGGCGAAGCGCGCCAGCTGAACGCGGACGCGTCTCTCGGCCTCAAGATCCAGGGGCTCATCGGCGGCGCCAACATCGCGCGTCAGATTGACAAGCTCAAGGAAAAGCCGCAGCTCATCGTCGGCTCCGCCGGCCGCATCCTCGAGCTTGCGCACAAGGGCAAGCTCAAGCTTGGCGGTATCCGCTTCCTCGTCCTCGACGAATTCGACCGGCTGCTCGATGACCAGAATGCCGAAAGCACGGCCGATGTTGTCAAGCTGCTGCCAGCAGAACGCCAGGTCGCGATGGTTTCGGCGACGGCGCCGAAAAAAGCGCGCGACCGTGCCTCTTTCCTCGGCAGCCCCGTGGAAATCCGGGTGGAGCAGGACGCCGCCGGCCTTGCCGCCTGCGAGCACTACTTCGTCACCGTGCCCTTCCGCGAGAAAATCGAGCGGCTGCGCAAACTCACGCGCACGCTGCCCATCAAGCGCGGCCTCGTCTTCATCAACAAGACGTTTGCCGCCGAGCAGACGCTCGCGAAGCTCCGCTACGAGGGCCTGCGCGTCGAATCCCTGCTCGGCCGCGACGGCAAGCAGGCCCGTCAGTCGGCCATCGCCGACTTCAAGAAGGGGACGGCACAGCTCCTGCTCTCGACCGACCTCGCGGCACGCGGCCTCGACATCCCGCAGATTGACTACGTCATCAACCTCGACCTGCCGGAAAGCGCGCAGGTCTACCAGCACCGCGCGGGCCGCACGGCCAGAGCCGGCGCGACGGGTGCAGTCATCACCCTGATTGACCTCAAGGAAGCCTACAAGCTCGAACAGCTCGAACGTAAGCTGGGCATCCATTTCGAGCGGCTGCCGCGCCAGAAATCCCCGGCCGGCAAGACGGCAAAGGCTGTGAAGAAGCAGCCGAAGTCCAAGCCCAGACCGCAGCATTCGCATTGATTTATAGGAGGTTCTTGAATCGTGGACATTGTCCCCATACTATTTCAGCTTTTACTCGTGTTCTTCCTGATCTTCATGAACGGCTTTTTTGTGGCCGCGGAGTTTTCCTGCGTCAAGATCCGGCCCTCGCGCCTTGAGACGCTCATTCAGGAGGGCAGCCGCCAGGCCAAATACGCCAAGCGACTGACCGATCATCTCGATGCTTCGCTTTCCGTGACGCAGCTCGGCATCACGCTGGCCTCGCTGGGCTTAGGCTGGGTCGGTGAGCCGGCCGTCGCCACGCTGATCCTGCCCGTCACGCGCTTCTTCGGCCTCGACGACGCCATCGGCCACACGGTTTCGCTGGCCGTGGCATTCTCCATCATCACGGCCATGCACATCATCCTCGGTGAGCTCACGCCAAAGACCATGGCCATCCAGAACGTCGAGAAAATCATGCTGACGGTGGCGCTGCCGATGCTCATCTTCCATCGCGTCATGTACCCGTTTGTCTGGCTGCTCAACCACGTGGCCAACTGGGTCGCGCGCCAGCTGGGCTTTGAGGTGGCCTCGGAAGGCGAGGAGGCACACACCGAGGAGGAAATCCGCCTGCTCATGGAGGAAAGCCACCGCAAGGGTCTCATCGACGACACCGAGGTCGATTTCGTCGACAACGTCTTTGATTTCACGGACCTCAACGTGCGCGAGATCATGACGCCGCGCACGGACATGGTCTGCGTTTACCTCGAAGATACGGTTGAAGAAAACCTCAAGACCATTCTCGAGGAACAGCTCACGCGTTACCCAATCTGTCATGAGGACAAGGACCACATCGTCGGCTTCCTGCACGTCAAGGATCTCATGAAGGTCATGGCGGAAGGCCGCAAGCCCAATCTGCGCCGCCTGGCCCGCAAGGCCCTTGTCGTGCCGGAAAGCATGGATGTCAGCGTGCTGCTCAAGACCATGCAGAAGCAGCGCTCCCAGATGGCCATTGTCGTCGACGAATACGGCGGCACCTCGGGCATGGTGACCATTGAAGATATCGTCGAGGAAATCGTCGGCGACATCCAGGACGAGTTCGATGAAGAGCGTCCGACGGCCGAGCGCCGCGGCCGCCGCGTCTTCTCCGTCGACGCCAAGATGCTTCTCGAGGAACTCGATGATATCCTGGAAGTCTGCATCGAAGATGAAGACGTCGACTCCGTGGGCGGCTGGCTCTACGATCAGATCGGCACGGCTCCGCGCGTCGGCCAGATGGCCGCAAGCGGCGGCAATACCTTCTACGTCGAGGAGATCGACGGCGTGCGCATCACGCGCGTGCTCATCCATCTCGGCCAGGACCTCAAGGAAGAACACGACGAGATCGTCTGACCTCCTGTCATCTGCTGACGGCAGCCGGGTATGCAGGTGCTTCTCTGCCGTCAGGAAGGCCGCTGCACCTTTTGTGCGGCGGCTCTTTTATTGTCCGTAGGGATTCAGACGATTGTATATCGTTTCGTCTCCTGTACTAGGATTCTTGATAAAAAGACGTTATAATAAATACAACGTCGGATACGAATAGGAAGAGAACTATGATTATAACCCTTGAAAATTTCACCAAGAGCTACGGGGAGAAATGCCTGTTCTCCGGCGTCAACCTCAGCATGGATGAGGGCGACAAGGTAGGCATCGTCGGCATCAACGGCACGGGCAAATCGACCTTTCTCAAGGCCATTGCAGGCCTCGTGCCCGTCGACGACGGCACGATGGTCACCATGCGCGGCCTGCGCATCGAGTACCTCGCGCAGGACAAGGTCTTTGAGCCCGAGAACACCGTGCTCATGGAGGTATTTCGCGGCATGACGCCGCTGATGGACGCCCTGCGCGGCTATGAGCTGGCTCTTGCAGCCGCGGCCCAGGCACCCGATGATGAGGATGTGCAGCGCCGCATCATGCAGTATGCCGAAAAGATCGACGCGCTTGACGGCTGGCAGGTTGAGAGCACGGCCAAGACCGTCCTGACGAAGCTTGGCATCGGCGATTACACGGCAAAGGTGGGAACGCTCTCAGGCGGCCAGCAGAAACGCCTGGCCCTCGCAACGGCGCTCATCCAGCCCTGCGATCTGCTGCTGCTCGACGAGCCGACCAACCATCTCGACAGCGAGACGATCGCCTGGCTCGAGGAATACCTCAAGGCGCAGAAAGGCGCCCTGCTCATGGTCACGCACGACCGCTATTTCCTCGACAATACGGCCACGAAGATACTCGAGCTCGACAAGGGCTCTGCCTATACATATACGGGCAATTACACCTCGTTCCTCGAACAGAAGGAAGCGCGCATCGAGCGCGAGACGGCCAGCGAGCAGAAGCGCCAGAACTTCCTGCGCAACGAGCTCAAGTGGCTGCGCCGCGGCGCTCAGGCCCGCTCGACGAAGCAGAAAGCCCGCATCGAGCGCTACGAAGAAGTCAAGAACAAGAAGGTCGACCTCGACCGCAGCACGGTGGAAATCGGTCTTGCGGGCAGCCGCCTCGGCCGCACCGTCATCGAGCTCGACCATGTGACGTATGAGGCGGGCGGGCACACCATCGTCAAGGATTTCTCCTATACGGTGCTGCGCCATGACCGCGTGGCCATCCTCGGCCGCAACGGCACGGGCAAGACGACGCTCCTGGACCTCTTCGCCGGGCGACGCCAGCCGACGAGTGGTACGGTCACCATCGGCCAGACCGTCAAAATCGGCTACTTCACGCAGCGTGCCGTCAAGATGGATGAGCGCCTGCGGGCCATTGAGTACATTCAGGAGGCCGCGCGCGCCATCACGCTGGCCGATGGGTCACGCATCTCCGCGAGCGAGCTCATGGAACGCTTCCTGTTCCCGGGCAGCCTGCAGTGGACGCCAATCGCCCGCCTGTCAGGCGGTGAGAAGCGCCGCCTCTACCTCCTGCGCATCCTCATGGAGGAGCCAAACGTGCTGCTGCTCGACGAGCCGACGAACGATCTCGACCTCGAGACGATGTCCGTGCTTGAATCGTTCATCGACGATTTCAGCGGCGCCATCCTGTTCGTCTCGCACGACCGCTTCTTTGTCGACCGCCTGGCTGACAAAGTCTTCGTTTACCAGCCGGATGGCAGCCTGCGCATGTACGCCGGGGGCTACAGCTACTACAAGGCCAGGGAAGCGGAGGAAGAGGCGGCCCGCGCCGAAACCGCGCCCAAGGCGGCCAAGCCTTCGGGCGATAAAGAGGAAGCGGAGAAGGCCGCGCGCCGGGACCGCCCGGAACGCACCGCGAAGAAGAAACTGAGCTTCAGCGAGCAGAAGGAGTACGCAGAGATCGAGGGGGTCATCGCCAGCAAGGAAGGCGAGCTCAAGGTCGTGCGCCTCGAGATGCAGCAGAACGCCTCCGACTACACGCGCCTTGCCGAGCTCGGCCGCGAGGAGACACGCCTGGCTGCAGAGCTCGACCACCTCATGGAGCGCTGGGCGTACCTCGAGGAGATCGCCGAAAATGAGTAAGATATTCCCCGCGGGGGGATTCTGATACATCCAGATCAACGTTCATCGGGGTATCTTTTGGGTACCGGGTAAACAATTGGAAAAGGGGAAGTTTGACATGGCATTCAACAAGGATCAGTTTGACAGCATCATCAAGGAATTCACCGTCGACGGCGGCCGCCTGCACGAGGTTGCAGCCGATTTCCGCTACGACCTGCGCAAGGGCCTGCAGGATCCGGCAGAATCCTCCCTGCGCATGCTCAAATCGTACGTCGGCCTGCCCACGGGTGAGGAAACGGGCGAGTACCTGGCACTCGATTTCGGCGGCACGAACGTGCGCGTGCTGCGCATCCGCCTCGACGGCCACGGCAAATTCGAGGTGCTCAAGAAAGTTGCCAAGCCGCTGCGCGTCGAAGGCGTCTACGACTTCGTCGGCGAGGGCTCGACGGCAGAGCAGCAGTTTGACTTCATCGCCGAGCTCGTTGACGAGGCCATCGAAGGCGACCATACGACGAAATACCTGCTCGGGCACACCTTCTCCTTCCCGTCGGAGCAGACGAACCTCTACAACGCCAAGCTCATCATCTGGACGAAGGAATTCGCGACGAAGGGCGTTGAGGGCAAGGTCGTAAACGACCTCCTCAAGGAAGCACTGCATCGTCAGGGCATCGACAACGTCGAGCCGACGGCCGTCATCAACGACACCGTTGCTGTCCTGCTCGCAGCCGCCTACAAGCAGGCCGACACCTACATCGGCTCCATTTATGCGACGGGCCACAACACCTGCTACTTCGAGCCGTTTGCTGACCAGGCAGAACGCCCGATGATCCTGAACCTCGAATCCGGCGGCTTCATGAAGCTCGCACCGAACCGTTTCGACGCGGAATTTGACGCGCAGTCCGAGAAACCGGGCGAGCAGCGCCTCGAGAAGATGGTTTCGGGCCGTTACATGGGCGAGCTTTTCGGCATGGCCATTGCTGAGCTCCTCGGCGAGCAGGGGAAGAAATACGGCTTCACGAGCATCGACATGAGCAACACCATCTTCGATGAGACGCCGGAGCGCGGAGCGGTCAAGGCCATCGTCAAAGCCAAGACGGGCCATGAACTCGAGACGGCAGACTGCGAGCTCGTGCAGCAGCTCGCCAGCGCCATCGTCGTCCGTTCGGCACGCCTCGTGACGGCTACGTACGTCGGCATCATCTGGCAGCTTGCCGGCGACAAGAAGATTGAGAAGCAGCACATCGCCATCGACGGCTCCGTCTATGAGAAGATGCCGCTGGCCAAGGAAAACATCATGCGCGCCCTCTCCGAGCTGCTCGGTGAAGACGCTGCCGTCGTCGACACGGTCCTCGAAAACGGCGGCTCCGGACTCGGTGCAGCCATTGCGGCAGCCATGTCCCAGAAATAAATCGGACAAAATAATGGTGTAAAAACACACCGATATGCGGTATAATCAAAGGACGGCCACAATATCAGAAAGGATATTGTGAGCCGTCCTTTGACGTATTCGGAATTAAGAAATTCACGGTGCATCCCGCAGCGTGAGAAAGGAGGGGCTTACCATCGAAACGTCCCTGCAAATGAACCTGTCCCAGCGCCTGTCCATGACGGTGCAGCTGCAGCAGGCCATCCAGATCCTGCAATTTTCGGCACAGGAATTGCGTGCTGCCATTGAAAAAGAATATTTGGAAAATCCCGTACTCGAGATGGATTACCACGACGAGGCGATGCAGGCCGCTCCCGACGCCCCGCAGGATACGAGCATTGCCGCGCTCTCCGATTATCTCGGCGGCGACGGCAAGCAGCCCGGGTATTTCGTCGACGATAAAGAAAAGAATTTTGAGGCCGCTGCGCCGCAGTACACGACGCTTGAGGATGAACTGCTCGAACAGGTCAACTTCACCTTCAAAGACGAGGCGGAACGCGCCATCGCGACGTTCATCGTCGGCTCCATCAGCAGCCAGGGCTATCTGACCGTACCCGTGGCGGAAATCGCGCGGGCCACGCAGTCGGATGCGGCCCTGGTGGAAAAGGTCCTCGCGCGCGTCCAGGAATTTGATCCAGCTGGCGTCGCGGCCCGTGACCTGGCGGAATGCCTGCGCCTGCAGGCCAAGCGGCAGGGCATTTATGAAGGGCTTGTCGCGGCCATCATCGACCGCCATCTCGACGAGGTGGCCGAGGCCCGCATCAAGGAAATCGCAGCAGCCGAGCACTGTCGTCCGGCCGACGTGCAGGTCGGCATCGACATCGTGCGCCGCCTCGATCCGAAGCCGGGCAGCGCGTACGGCGAAGGCTCGCCCGTCACCATCACGCCCGATGTCGTCGTGCGCCGTGCCGAAGATGGCAGCTACAAGGTCGAGATTGAGGATCAGTATGTGCCGCATCTGCAGATTTCGGCACTCTACCGTCAGGCCGACAACTTCGATGCCTCGACGCGCAAGTACATCACGAAGCGCCTCAATGCAGCAGCCTGGCTCATCAACAGCATCGAGCAGCGCCGCCAGACGATCTGCCATGTCGTCGAGGAAATCGTGCGCCGTCAGCACGATTACCTTGAGAAGGGGAGGGCATACCTGCATCCCATGACGATGAAGGAAGTCGCCGATGCCATCGGCGTCCACGAATCCACTGTCAGCCGCGCCGTGGCCAACAAATACGTCGAGATGCCCGGCGGCATCGCCGCCCTGCGCAGCTTCTTCACCGCACGCCTGCCCGGTGCTGGCAGCGAAGAATTCGCCGCCAGTCAGGCCAAGGCCGCCATCGAGAAACTCATCAAGAAAGAAGACCCCAAAAAGCCCCTGTCCGACCAGAAACTCTGCACCCTGCTCAAGAACCAGGGCCTCGACCTCTCGCGCCGCACCGTCATGAAATACCGCGAACAGCTCGGCTACGCCTCCTCTGTCAAACGCAAGCGCTATTGAGCCCAAGGACCTCATTCACCGCTAGCGCGGTCCCCCTTCCCCAACGGGGAAGGCTTTGGGCTTGAGACCTTCGGCAGAACCTGCAACCCTTGCAAAGCGCGCAGCCTTCCCCGCGCACGGGCGCGAAGCGCGGGATGCCAGTGGCATCCCCGGAGAAGGTGCCCCGAAGGGGCGGAAGAGGTCCTTGAGCTGGCGGGAAAGAACAATGCCTGACTGTGAGTTTTTGCATGCGGCGCAGCCCCGCGCACGGGCGCGAAGCGCGGGATGCCGGTGGCATCCCCGGAGAAGGTGCCCCGAAGGGGCGGAAGAGGTCCTTGGTGTAGCGAGCAGAAACGGCCGTCGTCCCTAAAGCCTTCAACTCTGGGGAATGCGTCAGTACTCCTGTACGTATAATAAATTTTGCAAAGTTTATAGAAAAAGCTTGAAAATCATCAGAAAAGTGATATGATAGTAGCCGTAGGCAAGTTAAGACCATCGTCTAGCCGAGTAAGTTAAAAAAAGCACATTCTATGACTATGTGTATGTGTATGTAGCGGGAATGCGTGAAAGAGAATTACGGAATCATCCCTTTTTTTTGGACATAAAAGTTCATGTTTTCACTTTCACAAACTCTGCACCATTCTCGTTCCGGTATCTTAGGGAGGAAATCATCATGGCAGATCAGAAACCAAGAATCGTAATCGTCGGTGCAGGCTTTGGCGGCGTCAAGGCGGCAAAGCTCTTTGCCAAGCAGGATGTAAACGTCACAATCATCGACCGCCACAACTTCCAGCTGTTCCAGCCGCTGCTCTATCAGGTATCGACGGCTGTCCTCTCCACGGACGAAATCGCTTATCCAATTCGCACGTTCTTCCGCAAGAACAACAACGTCGAATTCTTCATGGCGAAAGCACAGGGCGTTGACCAGGCCCGCAAAGTCGTCAAGACGAACCATGGCGAGGTCCCGTACGATTACCTTATCCTCTCGGCCGGCGCCACGACGAACTTCTTCGGCATGAAGAGCGTTGAGGAAAATTCCTACGGCATGAAGACGCTGCAGGAAGCCCTGCACATCCGCAACCACGTGCTGCACATGTTCGAGCGTGCCAACAAGAGCAAGGATCCGGAAGAACGCCGCCGCATGCTGACGTTCGTCGTCGTTGGTGGCGGCCCGACGGGCATCGAGGAATCCGGTGCTCTCTCCGAGCTCATCGAGATCCAGAAAAAAGAATTCCATCATCTCGACTTCAGCGAAGTCAGCGTCAAGCTCATCGAGGCTACGCCGAACGTCCTGCCGATGGTCGCGCCGAACCTCCGCGAGCATGCCGTCAAGGTCCTGCGCCATAAAGGCGTCGATGTCATGCTGAGCACGCAGGTCGTGGATTACGATGGCAAGGATCTTAAGCTCAAAGATGGTTCCACGATCCCGACGAATACCGTCATCTGGGCAGCCGGCGTCAAGGCTGTGCCGTTCATCGCTGACTGTGGCGGCGAAGTTGACCGCGGCGGTCGCATCATCGTCAACGAGAAGCTGCAGGTCGAAGGCAGCGAAAACGTCTTTGCCATCGGTGACTGCGCACACTTCCAGCACGGCACGGAGCGCCCGCTGCCGACGGTTGCGCCGGTTGCCATGCAGGAAGCTCAGATCGCCTTCAACAACATCATGCGCCTGATCCGCGGCGACAAGAACCTCGAGGACTTCCACTACAAAGACCTCGGCTCCATGGCCACGATCGGCCGCGGCGAAGCCGTCGTCGACAAGACGAAGATCAACCCGCAGATGACGGGCTTCCTCGCCTGGTGCGCATGGATGTTTGTCCATCTCCTCCGCCTCGCCGGCGCACATGCCAACTTCACGGTTGCCCTCAAGTGGACCTGGAATTTCTTCTCGGGCACGCGCCTCGGCCGTATCATCACGAATATCCAGCCGTAAGCGATTCGATAAACAGCATTACGGTTCATGCCATCTCCCGGTGAAAACCGGGAGATTTTTAGTAGAAACAATTGTTTTTGCAAAAGAGGCAGGATTTTTCTACAAGCATGCAGAATAAAAAACAAAGAAAGTTATGCTATAAATAATTTTTTTCAATTACGCCGTTTTTTAAGAAAACGGCATCCCACATTAGAAAAACATCTGACCTGTCATAAACGACAGGGACAGAATCTAATGGGCTTGTTATGCTATACGTGTAGAATAGTAGAACGATAGGAGTGGTCTTATGAAGAAAATGGGAAAGAAGTGGGGATTGATTGCCGCAGCCATGGCTGTCGGCTTGGCTGGTTCCAATTTTGCAAGTGTTGAAGCTGCCACTACGCCGGACGCTGGTACTCTGATGGGAGAACAGCAGAATAAACATGACTTCGGCAAGCCTGGCGATGTATCGCTGGGGTCGGCGGATATCAACGTTGAGCAGGAACAGCGTCCGAGCCTCAATCTGCCGGAAAGCCTCAAAGTACAAGTCAACGATTTCAAGATCACGGGCCAGGACATCTACAGCGAAGACACCCTCAAAGCTTTGCTGGCCGACAAGAAAGGCAAACTCCTGACCTTCAAGGACCTGCAGGATGGTGCCGATACACTGACGAAATACTTCCGCGATAAGGGATATATCGCCGCGCACGCCTATCTGCCTGTTCAGAAAATCACCGGTGGTGTCGTGGAATACTCCGTGGTGGTTGGCCGTTTCGACGGAATCACCGTCCGGAACAACACGAAGATCCACGACAGCGCCGTCCAGCGTGAAATCCAGTTCCTCAAGAAAGGCGACTACCTGACGAAGGAAAACCTCGAGCGTGCCGTCTGGCTGCTCTCCGACCTCGCGGGTGCCGACGCCAAGGCAACGCTGACGACGGGCGAGAACCCCGGCACCGTCCATGTGACGCTCGACCTCAACCCGCATAACGGCAAGCAGGGCCTGTTCTCCATCGACAACTACGGCAACCGCTCGACCGGCTACAACGAATACGGCCTCGACTACGACTTCCTGAACCTCGCGCGTGAAGGCGACCATCTGGCCGTCGGCATCACGACGACGGGCAACGAGCTCTTCAACTGGGGCGCGAACTACACGATCCCGGTCATCCGCGACGGCATGCGCCTCACGGCTGGCTACAACGTGCTGACGTACCAGCTCGGCGATGAATTCGAAGACCTCGACGCCGTTGGTCATTCCCGCATCGCTTCGCTCGGCCTCGACTACGCCATCCAGCGCAGCCAGCGCCACAACCTCTACACGGGCCTGCGCTATGAGCACAGTGATATCCAGGATGAATACCGCCTGTTCAATACGACGTATGCGGACAAGACGGGCAATGCCGCCGTATTCTCGCTCTACGGCGACGAACAGGACCGCAAGGGCGCCACGGACTGGCGCGTCGAATACAAATGGGGCCACATCAGCGATGATGCTGACAGCTTCCTGAGTGCGGACCCAAGTACGCTCGGCACTTACCAGAAGATCCGTGCCAACATCCTGCGCCGCCAGAACTTCAACAATCGTCTCTATCTGCTGCTCTCCGCCCGCGGACAGTACGCGTTCAACAACCTCGACTCCTCGGAGCATTTCTCCCTCGGCGGCCCCTATGGCGTCCGCGCTTATCCGACGAGTGAAGCTTCGGGCGACATGGGCTATCTGACGCGTGCCGAACTGCGCTGGCTCCTGCCGCTCGGCGCACAGGATCAGCAGCTCCATCTCGCGACCTATCTCGAGCATGGCGGCGTCTGGATGAATAAAGACAACGATGCCATTGGCAACCCGAAGAACCATCGCAACCTCCAGGGCATTGGCCTCGGCCTCATCTGGTCCCGCTGGGAAGACTGGTTCCTGCGCCTCGACTATGCGTGGAAGCTCGGCTCGGAAGAACCCACGAGCGATACGAGCCATACGGGCGGCCACTTCTGGATCCGCGGCGGCGTCTACTTCTGATCCGCAGCCCCGAATCTCATTCTACACGATCATAAACGGCGAGGCAGTTCCGGGCCTCTCCCGAGGAGGTTGCGCCAGGCAAGCCTCCAGTAAAGAAGGTGAAAGCAATGGGCAAGTTCATATCTGATTTCCGCAGCCTGCGACTGGCTGCTGCCGTAGGACTCGCCCTGCTGGCAGCCAGCCCGATGACGACAGCCGACGCCATGCCGCTGACGAAAGTTCACGGTTCTCACGCTGAGCCTGAGTCCGTGGAAAAAGCCGGTGTTGATGCAGGGACCCTGACCTCGGTGCGCCCGCGCCTCTACGACCGCCGGCTGCTCGTATCCGTGCCGGGCGTGGACCAGGCAGACCTGGCCGCTGATATCGGCAACGTCTCGCTGACCAGCCAGGAAATATCGGATGAAGGCGGCCTCATCGCCCTGCGGGCAATCCCTGAGGGCGGCAGTACGCTGGCGGATGCGGAAAACATCCACCTGTCCGCTGACGTCGCCGGCAAGATCGGCATCAGCGTCAACGGAGAACTCGCCAAGGAAAATACCCTGAACCGCAGTGCGCTGCAGGCGGAGAATGCCACCGTCATCACGACGCAGCGGCGTGTCCGTGAACTCGTCGGCACCGTCATCAACAGCGACGGCTTTCAGGAAGCAGACGGGCTCGTCTGCAGCCAGGACGGCACCGTGCAGCTGTCTGCCGTCCGTTTCTCTCCGCTGAGCAAGAAAACGGGCAAGACCACAGCGCCACAACAGACAGCCAAGTCCGGCGCACAGCAGAAAGGCAAGGATGGTGCCATCATCATCGAACACCTCAAGCAGCGCGGCACACCCGCCTCGGCTTACAAAGTCGCAGAGGCTGACCCCGACGTCATCCTCGATGCCGAAGCCTGGGTCGAAGGTCCCGGCTGAAACCATACGCAACATCCATACACCGTCAGTTTTCTGGCGGTGTATTTTTATTTTGCCATACCTGTCGTTTTTGACAGGGACATAGGTCCTGATTTTTGGTAAGCTATACTTGGGTAACAGGAGAAGACAACCTCAGCAGTTACCAGATGGATTTTGCTTGCGCTGATGCGGGACAGCACCATTTTCTGCATTATCGCAATCTTCTGAAAAGGTGGCATGTCTGATAACAAAAAAGAAAGAGGGGAACCATCATGACACGCAAGATAAGAAGAACATGGCATCGCAAAACGGCTGCTCTCGCAGCGACCATGATGGCCATGTCGTTCGGTGGTATGGCGTATGCCATGCCGCAGGGCGAAACAATCCGCTCGGGTCATGGCGAAATCACGCGTCAGGACAAAGAGATGACGGTAAACCAGGATACGAAGCACCTCGCCATTGACTGGAAGGGCTTCGATATCAACAACGATGAACGCGTTCGCTTTAACCAGCCGGACGCTGCTTCGATTGCACTCAACCGCGTGACCGGTGACGCAAAGACGTTCATTGACGGCAGTCTCACAGCCAATGGACAGGTATTCGTCATCAATCCCAATGGCGTCCTGTTCGGTCAGAACGCTTCCGTTGACGTTGGTTCGCTCGTGGCCTCCACTGCACGGGTGAGCGACAGCCAGATGGAAGCCTTCGGCAATGGCGACGGCACGCTCAATCTGGAGCTCGCTGACGATTCCACGGCGAAAGTCATCAATGAAGGTACGATCCGCGCCGAAGGCGGCCTCGTGGCACTGCATGCAGCGGCTGTCGAGAACAGCGGCACGATCGCGAACGAAGGCGGCAAGATTGCTCTGGCCGCAGCAAAGAATATCAACCTGTCTGCCGATACGGCGGGCAAGCTTAACTTTACAGTTGACGGCACGCTTGCGAAAGCCAGCACGCTCAACAGCGGCGTCCTGAAAGCCGACGGCGGCTACATCGTCATGACGGCGAAGCAGGCCGGCGACGTGATGAGCACGGTCGTCAACAATACAGGTACGATTGAGGCGAAGACGCTGCGCCAGAACGAGAAGGGTGAGATCCTGCTCGACGGCGGCGAAAGCGGCATCGTTGAGATCAGTGGCACGATTGATGCATCCGGCATGGAGGCCGGGCAGAGTGCAGGCCAGATCAAGGCCATCGGTGCGGAAACGCACCTCAAAGACGGCGCAGCGCTGCTGGCCCGCGGTACAGTCGACGGCGGTCTGATTGAAACGTCGGGCGACTACCTCGAGATTGGTGATACAGTCAACATCGACGCAGCCGGTGAAACCGGCAAAGCCGGCGAGTGGCTGCTCGACCCGCTTGATGTTGTAATCTCGGATTCAAAGCCAAGTGGCAGTACGGATGCAGATTCGGATAACTCGTATAATGAAGTCCAGACAGCTGATGCCAATAAGACGTCTTGGGTCAACAGCAATACGGTCAATACTTTGCTGAGCCGTGGCACGAGTGTCAAGATTCAGTCCGTCGACAAGAACAAGGCCGCAACGATTACGGTTGATTCGGAAATCAAGAAGAGCGGCGAAAAGGATGCCGATACGACGACTCTCACGCTCGAAGCACAGAGTAATGTCACAATCAATAAGTCCATAAAATCGACAGTTGGCAAGCTCAATGTCGTTCTGAATTCCGATATCGATGGCAATGGTGTCGGCGCAGTCCTGATCAATGCCGACATCGATACCAACGGCGGCAGCTTCACTTCCGGCAGCGGCGGCAATGTTGAGCTAGAGTCGTATACTTGGGGGGGGAAGACTTACTATCGCGTAGCAGGAACAGCTGATCCAACGAAAGGTACGGTTGGTACGTACTTCGGTAATGGTGGATCCACTGCTGGCCGCACAATCAATACAAATGGCGGTGCAGTCAATCTTTACGGCGACGTAGCCGTTGGCTTGAATGGTGGCAATCTGATCTTGGATACGAACGGTGGTGCCGTAAAGGTTATCGGCTCGATTGATTCTGGCAACGCTTATACCATCTATTCGATGGATGATACGGCAAAATGGGATGAATTGGTTAATAAGATAAAATCATCCTATTCTAATTATGCATGGAACAGTAAAGTTAAATCTTACTATGAGAGTATTTCGTCTCAAAATAAAATAGCTCAGTCTGGAGAGGGGTACTCCTATTATGATTTTCAGGGAAATCTTCGGTATTACATAGTCGACTGGAGTAACTTAAGTGCCTCTGAAAAAGAAAAGGTAGCTAAGTACTATGTAGCTAATAACTGGGATTTTGCTAAAATATTGGCTCAGGGAAATACAGAAGGTGGCGCAAAGACAGGCGATACCTATTTGGCAACTATCACAACTGCTCTAGAAAACTCGTTGACGAGCCAGGGCAAGGAAAATCCGCTTTTTGTTGGTGGTAGAGGTAGTGGCAATTCTAGAAATCCGGTAGATAATACGTATAGAGATGGATACTATTGGATTACTGGACCGGAAGGACTGGTTACGAATGCCAATGGCACCAAAGGTACCAAGTTTGCTAGGAATGATGGCACACCTACGGAAAACTATTACGCTAATTGGAACAATGGTAAGTCGAATATTACAGGTGAAACCACAAAAGAACCAAATAATTCTGGCCCATATGTATCGGTAGGTTTTGGCACTGCCTCGAACTGGGATGATGTTAAGTCATCCGCTGGTACGACGAAAGGCTTTGTTCAGGAAAAGAACTTGGCGCATTCCGGTCTTGTCATCAACAGTAATGGCGGCAGTGTTGACCTGAAGGGCAACGTCGGACATTCCGTTGCGCTGAGCAAACTTGCCATCACGAGTACTGGTACAGTCAATATCGGCGGTGGCACGAATCAGTCTGGTGCAACCCTCTCTGGCATTGTCCATGTCGATAATAACGTCGATATTACGGGCAACGGCGTCACAGTCGGCGATCGCATTACATCAGATGCAGGCCATGTAAACGTCACATCTGACGGCAATATTTTGGTTCACGGCATTACGGCCGCAGATAAGATCAAGCTTGTCAGCACGGGCGAGTCGGGAGATATCACCATTGACGATTACGGTACGACGAACAACGGCGCGCTGATTACCAAGTCGACGGCAAACGATGCTGTCATCATTGATGCACGCGGCACAGATGGTTCCTTCCATAATGCAACAGATGCAACGAAGGCAGCGAATGCCATCACGACTGGCACAGGCGGCAACTGGCAAGTCTACTCCGCATCGCCAGACCGCGACACGTTCGGTACGAACGGTACGAACCTCAACAGCGAGACGACGGCCCTCTGGCACGCCAGCTCGACTGGCGACAACGGTCTCTACGCGTATGCTGCGGAAAATACGAACAAGTACATCTTCCAGGTACAGCCGACAATTACGGTCAAAGCGGATGATCAGACAAAGACGTATGGTGATGAAGCTGATGTAACCGCGTACACGACGACGGCAACGGCTTCCTTCACGGGCCGCAATGGTACGTACAGCGTTTCGGATGAGAAATTCACACCTGCTTTCCAGGAAGGAAACTTGAAGAATCGCTATACGGGTGAAATCGAGTTTTCGAGCGAGGGCGCTGCGGCAGAAAAGACCCGTATGGATGGTGACATTAATAAAACGAGCAGCGATAATGCGCGTCCATACTTTGTTATCAAAGCAGAGGGGCAAAATCTGGCTGGCAAAGAAGGCTATGCCGTTACAACAGCAAATGGTACGCTTGAAATCCTCAGGCGCGATGCCAATATCAGCGGCACGGGAACCCAGACCTATGGCAACTCGGATATCTCGTGGACAACGACTGCTTCGAACCTTAAAAATAACGACCAGGTTGGCACGGTTACCATTAAAGAAGTCAGTGCCTACACCGAGAATCAGAAAGGTCGCACGACAGCAGATGCCGGTACGTATGAGAATTCGGCTGCTTTCGGCAGCATCCTGAATGAAAAGGGTGAAGACGCCAGCATCAACTACAACCTCACTGGCACGGGCACGATTCAAGTCAACAAAGCAAAATTGTCTATTGAAACGGACGGTTTTGAAAAAGTATACGGCGATGTGTCTGGTGTTCAGGAAGAACTCGAGAATGCAGCGACGATTAAAGGCCTGACGAATGGCGATGGCGAAGCCGAGATGAAGCTCAACGGCACGTCGAACGCTTTGATTACTGTCGGTGATGAAGTTCGCACGAACAATGTCCTCTATGATAATGATACGAAAACATACGATGGTTATGAAGTCAAGGCAGATCTTTCCGGCCTCTCGGATGAACTTCGGGCAGCTATCAATAAGAACTACGAGATTGATGACAAGACGAGCAAGACAGGGAAAGCTGTCTTGAAGAAAAAGGGAATTACGCTCATCACAAAGAACATCGAGACGACGTATGGTGATGGCAACGCGATTCGTGATCAATTGAACAACAAGCTCTTGAGCTTGGATGGGTTGGTGTCTTGGGACAAGGAAAGTGATGTCCTGAACGAGTTAACCCCAGATGTCAGTGTCAACATGACGGATTCCGAGGCATCTCCTTATAAGCTCGTAAATGGGGAGCGCGCTACAGATGCATCTGGCAATTTCTATACGAACAATGCTAATGAGCATGGCTATAGCATTACAACAGCGCATTATTCTCCAGCTCAGAATTATGAAGTGATCGGCACAAAAGAAGGTTTTGTCAAGGTCAAGAAGGCTGACTTACAGGTTGAAGTCGGCAATGCCACGACTACCTATGGTACGCCCTTTGATGAGAATCTGTATACTTACACGTATTCCAATCTTGTTAACGGCGATACGGCTGAGATGCTGAATGCAGAATTAAAGGTGTCGCCTAAGTATACGAATACTGGCGATGGTACGGGTGGCAGAGCAACACAGAATTTTGGCGAGTATAGCTTAACGATTAAACCTTCGGCGTTTAATTCGTATCTGAAAAACTATAACGTCAAGAATGTTTTGTCTGGAGTATCTACAGTCAACCGGGCACCGTATACAATCACTGTTGGTGATATTAGGAATATAACGTATGGCGATTACAAGACTCTTGGGACGGCACTCCGTAAGAATTCAGTAGGTACGATTTCTGGCTTGACAAATGGCGACGAAAAAGATTTTGAATCAACCTTCCATGGCACATCGGATGCTCTGCTGTATATTAATAAAAAATGGTATACGAATGATGTCAATACAGATGGTTATGCCATTAACCCAGAACTCTCATCTCAATTACAAGACATTTTGGCAAAGAACTATAGATTGGTATCTGAGGATCCAGGCCGGGTCTATCTGAATAAGGCTAAATTACAGGTCAATATCGGCAATGCCGAAACTGTCTATGGGACGAAGTTTGATGAAGATGAGTACAGCTACAACTATAGCACAGAAACGGGCAAGAGCCTGGTTAATGGCGATACGAAAGACTCGCTGGCACAAGGTCTTGGCGAAATCAAATATGACAATGATGCTGCACTTGATGGCAAACTCACTGGTATCTGGACAAAAGATGTAGGCAATAACTATCCGCTGACCTTTGCGGCTAAAACAGCAAACGCATTCCATGCATTGAACAATTATGATGTTTCAATTGTGGATGGTAAAGCAATAGTCACGCCGTACAAAATCAAGAGTAGTGATTTCGTCAATG
>NZ_QRQA01000009.1:0-6303 GCF_003475755.1 Mitsuokella sp. AF33-22
CTGAATGAAGTGAGAAGATTCCTGGCCGCATTTTAATTGAATCATCGGATTTCTCGTTTTTCTCAGCCAGCGGAATGGTCAGGATGAACGTCGAGCCTTCACCCAGACTGCTGACGAGGTCAATCGTGATATCATGCTGATCGGCGATCCAGCGGGCAATCGAAAGGCCCAGGCCCGTACCGCCCACGCTGCCCACATCTTTCGTGCGCGAGGGATCCGCACGATAGAACCGGTCGAAAATCTTATCCTGGTCCTCCGGCGAAATACCGATACCGTCATCGGCAATCTCGACCTGCATGGCCTTCTTTGCATCATTGCGTTTCGATACCACCGTGATATGGCCGCCCTCCGGCGTGTACTTGACGGCATTCTCCAAAAAGATGCGAAGCATCTGACGCATGGTAACCGGATCCGCAAAGATACAGCCTGCATCGTTCTCACCCAGCATCAGGCTGTGCCTGCCCACGGCAAACTTCATCTTGCGGACAACATCCTCCACAAGCTCGGAAAGCTCGAGATATTCCTTGTGGACAGCCTGACGCTTCTGGTCAGCCCGCGCGAGGAACAGCAGTTTTTCGATGAGCTGCTGCATATCCTCCGCTTCCGTGCGGATGGAATTGATGCCTTCTTCCAGGATCTTCTTGTCGGAGCTGCCCCAGCGCGACAGGAGATCCGAATATCCCAGGATGACCGTCACAGGCGTACGCAGTTCATGCGAAGCGTCGGAGACAAAGCGCTGCTGCTGCTGGAAGCCTGCTTCAAGGAGGTCGAGCATGTGATTGAAAGTCGTCGCCAGCTCTGAAAGCTCATCGTGTACAGGCGGCACTTCGATACGCCGGTCCATGCGCTCCACCTCGATCTTGCGAGCCGTCTGCGTGAGGATGCGTATGGGCCTCAGGATGCGGCTGCTCAGGAAATATCCGGCCAGCAGCGCAATCAGGAAGCCGATGATCGTGATGATGAACAGGACGCGCTGCAGATGCTCCAGGAATCCCTGTTCCGCCGTGATGGTCCGGAAGAAATGGAGCTGATAAATCTGCCCGTTGTCCATGATGTTCATCGTGGCATGATAGAGAGAAAACCGGTCAAGCTCCGAGACTTCCATGGACTTGTTGGCCCAGAAGGGAGGATTCTCCACGCGGTGGGATTCAATAACATCGAGCGACGGGTAATGCACGTCGTTCTTGTAGATTTCCTGTCCCGTGATATCCGTGACCATGAGGATGACGCCCGGCAGGACGAAATTCTCGCTGTTCAGGATACCCGCGAGGTGCTCCCCGTCCGACAGACGCTTCTGGATATGCTCCATACTGATGTCGATTTCTGTCTCTGCCTGGTGGTAAAACGAGGCATAGACGCCCACGCCCATGATGGCGCTCGTGAAAATCAGGATGACGAACAGGATGGCCGCATAGAGGCACGTGATCTTCGTCGAGATCTTGGTCTGCGTCAGGAACCGGCACAGACGGCCCCATTTGAGGCGATGCTTATTCTTTAATGGCATATCCTACGCCCCGGATGGTGTAGATGAACTTCTCATGGAAATGATCGTCAAGCTTGGCGCGCAGGTAACGGATATAGACATCCACGACATTCGTATCGCCGCTGTAGTCATAGCCCCATACTTCCTGCAGGATCTGATCGCGCGTCAGGACCGTGCGCTTGTTGCGGAGCAGATATTCAAGCAGCGAATACTCCTTTTTCGTCAGATGGACCGGCTCCCCGCCGACCTCCACCTCATAGCGGCGCGGATACATCGCAAGATCCTTGACGCGCAGGCATTCTTCAATCGGCGGTTCCGATTTCACGGCCGTATGCTTGCGCAGGGCGTTGCGGATGCGCGCCAGGAGCTCTTCCATCGCAAACGGCTTCGTGATGTAATCATCGGCACCGAGATCCAGGCCGGCGACCTTGTCTTCGACATCGTCGCGGGCCGTCAGCATGATGATGGGGATATCCGTGACTTCACGAACCTTCTTGCAGATGGTCATGCCATCCATGCCGGGCAGCATGACATCGAGCAAAACAAGGTCGTAATTCTCCTGCATGATGCGCTCAAAAGCACGCGTGCCATTGCTCTCAATCGCCGTCTCAAAGCCTTCATGGTCGAGCTCGATCTGCAGGAAACGCGCAATGCGCGGTTCATCTTCCACGATAAAAATACGTACCGGTTTATCCATATCGTCCCCTCCTGAATGTACGTTGTAACGAAGCAGACACAACGCAGTCTGATTGCTAAATTGAACAAAGATAATTCTACTATATACCGTGCATCCCGCAAAGAAAAGAGTTTTCCAGTAAATCTAATTGTATTTTTAACTCACCGCACGGCCTGTTCAAACGGGAAGCGAGCAGGCCTTCGCCATGAAGCGTTCGGCGTCTACCGCAAAGCGTTCATGGGTCCCCGAGCCGATTTCCTGCGTGCCTGCAAAGGCCCGCACGGCAAAGCAGACCTTGCGGCCTTCCACGGCCGTGACCTCAGCTTCCGCCCGGATCTCAGCACCCAGGGGCGACGGTGCCCGATGTTCGATGGCCATGGAGCTCCCGACCGTCGTCCAGCCGGTAGGGACATGCAATTCCAAAAGCTCTGCGGCCGCACGCTCCATGAGGCAGCTCATGGCCGGTGTGCTGTAGACCGGCAGGCTGCCGCTGCCGAGTGTCTTGGCGAGATTCGCCTCCGTGACCTGCTCCTCAGCCCTGCCGGTCATACCGACCTGCAGGCCCTGCCATTCCATCTGTACCTTTTGTGCCTTTGCCATAATCATTCTCCTTTCTCACCCAGGAACATTTCGCGAAACAGTTTGATGAGATGTGCGCTCGAAGAGGAAAGCGTGCGGTTCTTGAGCCAGGCGATGACCGTATGCGTGCTCATTTCCGGTTCCACCATCTTCTTATAGATCAGATTGCCATCGGTCAGCAGCGTCTTGGAGGACACCGGCAGGATGGCGATGCCCATGCCCATCTTGGCCAGCAGCAGGTCCTGCACGATGCTGTCGCTGACACAGATGACGTTGGGCTCAAAGCCGCGCTTGCGGCAGTCTGCCACGAACATGCTCTGCCAGCGCAGCGGGATGATGACTGGCACATCCTTGAGTTCCTCAAGGCGCACGACCTTCTCGTCGCTGCCGATTTCCTGCTCTCTGTTCATGATGACAACGAGCGGCTCATTCGGCAGCACGATGGATTCATAGACCTTGGCATCGACCTGCGTACGCGTGATGCCGATCTCGATGACCCGGTTGTCGAGGAGCTCGAGGATTCTCGCCCCTTCTGCCTCCCAGATCTGATACGTCACCTGCGGATAACGGCGATGAAATTCCGAGATGAGCTCCGGCAGCAACAGTGCTCCCGACGTCGTGATCGTGCCGAGGCGGATGGACCCCGCAACACCCGAACCGATCTCTGTGATCTCGCGCACCGTGCCGTCCACCATGCCGAGGATGTGCTCCACCCGCGAGTAAAGCACGCGGCCGGCGTCCGTCAGACGGATGCGGCGGCTGCCGCGCTCGAAGAGCTGCACCCCGAGGGATGTCTCGAGCCGCTTCATCTGACGCGACAGAGCAGGCTGGGCAATATCAAGCCGCTGCGCCGCGTGGCTGATGTTCCCTTCCTCGACAATGGCGTAAAACGCGCGCATATCCTTGATTTCCATGTCCTTTACTCTCTCTTTCCGGCAGGTCCCCCGCCAATCCAGGTAAATCTATAGCAATTTATCATACTTTCTATAATCTCTTTATGCTATTATACTTTTTCTGGAAAAAATAGGCAAATCTTTTTCAATGAAATCATAGAAAGATTCCAGTATAAACCAAATGGAATCAATGTGAAGAGTTTATCTTCTCCTATATTTCTGTCTATTCACACTTGTGATTTTGCTTGCTCATGATATAATATAATGTGGTATTGTTTTCTTATAACAAATGATAATAAAATGCACATCTCGTGCAATACAAGCAACACGATAGTGAACACAAAGGAGTTTCTTATGACCAGAATCAAAGATGCACTCGATGCTGTCGCAGCTGCGATCATCGCTCAGAAAGATTATCTCACGGCTCTCGACGCTGAAATCGGCGACGGCGACCACGGCATCAACATGGCGCGCGGGTTCCGCGCTGCCGTAGAGGCCGTTGATGAAATGGATGATACGTCAAAGCCGGGCCCCGTTCTCCACGCCATCGGCAAGGCCCTCATACAGAATGTCGGCGGTGCGGCCGGCCCGCTCTACGGCACGGGCTTCGTCAAGGCCTCGGAGGTCTGCGATGAAAATACGAAGCTCAACATCGAGAGCTGTGAGAAACTTCTCGGCGCAGCCATCGCCGGCATCGAACGCCGCGGCCATGCCAAGAAGGGCGACAAGACGATGCTCGATGTTCTCATCCCGATTCACGACTGCTTCCTGCCCGAGCATGCCGAGGGCAAGACGCTCTTCGAGGTCCTGCTCGATGCCTCGCATGCAGCCAAGGAAGGCGTCGACTATACGAAGACCATCGTCGCCAGACGCGGCCGCGCCACGCTCGTCGGCGAACGCAGCATCGGACACGAGGACCCCGGTGCCGTGAGCTCCATGGTCATGTACCGAGCTCTCTACAACTTCCTGAAGAAATAAGGAGCAACCATTAGGCAAGGCGCCGGCAGACGCTTTGCCTTTCTTGTCTATCCCGGTCTTCTGTAGTATACTCAAAGCTATACAATATATGTGATGAACGCAATCTCTATCTTATTTAATTGGAGGAATATCAATTGACTGAACAGATCGTCCGCACCCGTTTCGCACCAAGCCCGACGGGTTACATGCACATCGGCAATTTGCGCACGGCTCTCTACGGCTACCTTTATGCCAAGGCCCAGCACGGCCAGTTCATCCTGCGCATCGAGGATACCGACCGCACGCGCTACGTGGCCGATGCCGTCGATTTCATCAACCGCACGCTGGCGATGGCACATATCGTCCCCGATGAGAGCCCGGCGCTCGGCGGCCCGTACGGCCCCTACGTCCAGAGCGAGCGCATGGACCTCTACAAGAAGTATGCAGAAGAACTCGTCAAGACGGGCCATGCCTACTACTGCTTCTGCGATCCGAATGAGGATCACTCGGCCGGCAAGTTCGGCGGCTACGACCGCACCTGCCGCGACCTGCCGCAGGACGTCATCGACGAACACCTCAAGAACGGGGATCCCTATGTCATCCGCCAGAAGATGCCGCTTTCCGGCGAAACGACGTTCTTCGACGTGCTTCACGGCAACATCACGATCAAGAATGAAGAGCTCGAGGACCAGGTCCTCTTAAAGCGCGACGGCATGCCGACGTACAACTTCGCCAACGTCATCGACGACCATCTCATGCACATCACGCACATCATGCGCGGTGCGGAGTTCATCACTTCCACGCCGAAATACATCCTGCTCTACCAGTCCTTCGGCTGGGATGTCCCGACGTTCATCCATCTGGCTCCGGTCATGGGCAAGAACGAGGACGGCTCCATCTCGAAGCTCTCGAAGCGTCACGGTGCCACGAGCTTTGATGACCTCGTCAAGGCCGGCTACCTGCCGGACGCCATCGTCAACTACGTGGCGCTGCTCGGCTGGAACCCGAAGACGACGAACCAGGAAATCTTCTCGATGGATGAGCTCATCGCGCACTTCAGCCTCGACGGCCTCTCGAAATCCCCGGCTGTCTTCGATTACGACAAGCTCGGCTGGATCAACGGCGAATACCTCAAGGCCATGAGCGACGACGAATTCGCCAAGATGGCCCGCCCGTTCGTTGGCGAGCTGCCCGACTACCTCGAAAAGAGCTGGGCCCGTCTCAGCGCACTCCTCAAGACGCGCATCCAGCGTCTCGGCGACCTGCCGCAGGAAGTGGCCTTCCTCATCGAGCAGCCGGCCTTTGACGCAGAGCTCTACGTCAACAAGCGCAACAAGGTCACGCCGGAAAAGGCAGCCGAACTCCTGCCGGGCATGATTGCCCTGCTCGAGGACATCGCCGAGGACAACTGGAACAACGACTTCCTCTACGAGCAGCTCAACGCCTACATCGAAGCGGAGGGCATCAAGAAGGGCCTTGCGATGTGGGTGCTGCGCATCGCGGCAGCCGGCCAGAAAGTCACGCCGGGCGGCGCTACGGAGATCCTTTCCATCCTCGGCAAGAAAATTTCTTTGGAGAGGCTCAAAAAAAGTCTTGCAAAATTGCAGGAGCTGTAATATAATTAATCAAGTCAGTTACGTGGCACCTTCGTCAAGCGGTTAAGACACCGGCCTCTCACGCCGGGTTCATGGGTTCGAATCCCATAGGTGTCACCA
>NZ_QRQA01000009.1:6313-129757 GCF_003475755.1 Mitsuokella sp. AF33-22
GTTCATGGGTTCGAATCCCATAGGTGTCACCACGGCGCCTTCGTCAAGCGGTTAAGACACCGGCCTCTCACGCCGGGTTCATGGGTTCGAATCCCATAGGCGTCACCATCGGCACCTTCGTCAAGCGGTTAAGACACCGGCCTCTCACGCCGGGTTCATGGGTTCGAATCCCATAGGTGTCACCATTGCATGATACAGCCAGGATGCGATTTCGCTCCTGGCTTTTTTGTTATTTTCCCCTCACCCCATCTGCCATCGGAAAGGAAGATTCTCATGCTCCTCATCTCCATGCTCATCCTGGGCGCCCTCATCGGCTTTGTCGGAGCCGGCGGCGCCGGCGTCACGATTGCCCTCCTGACCGTGGGCTTCCATGTCCCCATCCACACGGCGCTCGCCGTGGCCCTGGCCTCCATGGTCTTCACGATGCTCTCGGGCACCATCAGTCATTTCCGCCAGCATGAGGTCCTCGTGAAGACCGGCGCCATCATGGGGCTAGGTGGCATCACGGGCGCCTACTGCGGCGCGAATTTCTCGAATCTCGTGCCCTCAGGTATCCTGAGCTTCATCACCGGCTTCATGCTCTTCTCAAGCGCTGTGACACTCTACATCAAGATGTACCAGGCCGAATGGCTCGGCCGCCACATCCACATCCGCCAGGAGCCGCTCACGGGGCGCAGGCTCTGGATCTACGGCCTTGCCATCGGCGTCTTCATGGGCTTCCTTTCCGGCGCCTTCGGCATCGGCGCCGCCGCCTACATCCAGCTCGCGCTCATGGTCGTCTTTGGCGTGCCTCTGCTGCAGACCATCGGCACCTGCATGATGGTCATCCTGCCGATCTCGGCGGCCGGCGGCCTCAGCTATCTCTTCAACGGACGCCTCGATTTCGCCATCTTCATCCAGACGATCATCGGCCTCATGGTCGGTGCCTGGTTCGGCGCCAAATGGACGCATCTCGCACCGCTGCGCCTGCTGCGCGTCTTCATCGTCGGCATGCCGGCCATCGGCGGCCTCGTCATGATCTTCTTCCACTGACCCGCCCGGCATATGGCCAGCTCACGCCAAAACCAAAAGGGACAATCCCCCTCGCACACGCAATACACGACGTGCAGAAGGGATTGTCCCTCTTTTTTTCGATGAAACCGATGAATCATTGTGCCTGCTTTGCATCGGCCTGCAGAAAGGCGTAAAGAGCGCCGAGCATGCCGGCATCGTTGCCGAGTCTGGCAAATTCCAGGCGCGTGCCCGCGCGCATGGCCGGCATGACGAGGATATCGAGCTGCTGCTCGATTATTGGCTGCAGCATCTCGCGCTGAGCCATGACACCGCCGCCAAGCACGATGACCTCGGGGTTCAGCAGGCAGCAGATGGCCGACAGCCCCTCGGCGATGGCCGCGGCCATGTCATGGATGGCAAGCATGGCATCCTCGTCACCCTGCTGCGCCCAAAGGAAGATCTGCTCTCCCGAAAGCTCCGCAGGGCTCATGTGATGCGTGAAGGATGCCTCGCGGATAAGCGCCCGCGTGGACGCGAGTTCCTCGAGGATGCGCTTCTCGCCATGAAGGCGCAGGAAGCCGAGCTCACCGGCACTGTGACCGGCGCCATGCCAGACGTTGCCGTCGAGCAGGAAGCAGCCGCCGAGGCCCGTGCCGACCGTCGCCATAAAGACAGAAGAAGCACCTTTGGCCGCTCCCTGCCAGTATTCGCCGAGGGCCGCCGCGTTGACATCGTTCTCGAGACAGCAGGGCAGTCCCGTCGCTTCGGTGACGAGCGCGGCGAGCTTCGTGCCGCTGTAGCCCGGAAAACTCGCTTCGCCGGCAAAGACGATCTCACCCGCAAAGCCCGGTTTTACGATGCCGGCCGTATCGATGGCCACGCCCGCGAGCTCGCCCCTTTGACCGAGCTCGTGCACAATGGCAATGACCTTGCGCACGATGCCGTCCCGGCCCTCTTCCTGCGCGAGCGTCGGGCGCCAGCCCTTCTCCAGGAAACGCCCGTCTTCCGTTGCACGGCCGTATTTGATGGCCGTGCCGCCGATATCCAATACCGCATACTGTTTCATCGCAGCGTCTCCCTTCCTGACGGCGCACACATGCAGGCTGCATGCGTCCCGTTCCATCGTCTAAATCTTCGCTTCCCGATGATGGCGAAACCCCTTGTCACGGGCGACAAAGCGCCCCATGGCCGCAATGCGCCCCTGCATGCACTGGCGGCAGTCTGCCGGCGTATCCGCCACGCAAATCTTGCCGGGATACAGCGCGTACTTGCGGCGGTAGTCGCCCTCTGTGACATTCGGCATCACCACGTTGGCCCCCGAGGAAAGGATGACCTCGCGGCCGCGCGGCACCATCGTCTCCATGGCCGTCGTGGCCGGGATATTGGCCTCCGGCAGCAGCAGCCGCAGGATGGATACCATGCGGCGCGTCAGGTGGAAGTCCCCGGGCTGAGCCTTGCCGAGCGGCGTATCACCGTTCGGGATCAGCGGGCCAATGCCGATCATATCGGCATCGAGTTCCTGATAAAAGAGCACATCGTCGGCCAGCGACGCGAGGCTCTGCCCCGGCAGCCCGACGAGCGTCCCCGTGCCGACCTCATAGCCGAGCTCGCGCAGATCCCAGAGGCAGCGCAGCCGGTTCTCGTGGCTCATGCCCGGATCATAGCGATGGTAGAGTGCGGCATCCGTCGTCTCAATGCGCAGCAGGTAGCGGTCGGCCCCGGCCTCCCGGAAAGCCTTGTACTCCTCACGGCTTCGCTCACCGATGGAGAGCGTGATGGCAATATCAAGCTGCCTGATGCGGCGCAGGATGCGGCACATGACGGGCGCAGAGAAATGCATGTCCTCGCCCGACTGCAGGACAACGGTACGATAGCCGTAGCCTTTGGCCTTGCGTGCAAGCTCCACGATCTCATCCTCCGTCAGGCGGTAACGCTCAATCCGCCCGTTTTCGCGGCGCAGGCCGCAGTAGCAGCAGTCCTGCCGGCAGATATTCGAGAACTCGATGAGGCCGCGCAGATGCACGCCATCCCCGACGAACTCGTGCCGCACCGCATCGGCAGCCCGTGCGAGCTGTTCTTCCGCAGATGCATCGCCGAGCAGCGTCACGATTTCCTGCCGCGTCAGGCCGTGCGTCTCTCTAGCCTTTATGATCAGCTCCTCACTTTGACCGGCCATTCTGTGCTCCTGTCCTGCCGGCCGTCTGGCGCGCACCCGCCTTTTTCTGCACGGAAGGCGCGGACGTGCCCTGCTTGATCAAAAGATTCAGCGGGTCCGTCCCGTTCTTCAGCAGCTTCTGGTCAGCCTTGCTGAGATTCCCCTTCGTGCGCGCGATGAGCTCATCCTGATGCTCCTGCGCGTAAAGCAGGATGGCACGGTAGAACTTCGCGTCCACGTCCTTGTCGGAACGGCCGCAGACCTTCATCGGCGTGCCGTCGTGCGTCGACGACAAGGCCGTCCAGGTATTGTCGAGATCGTCGTGCTGCGTGACCGTCACGGTCTTATCCGTCAGATCGAAGGACAGATATTCCGCACAGCCGACCAGGTTATCGTAACCATCGGTCGCCATCATCTTCCAGCGTCTCTTGTCGACGACATCCTGCTTCTGCACATCGTCATACGTGCGCAGCGTCGGGACGATCAAGGTATTGAGATCGATGTTGCCGCTGCTGTCAACGCCGTAGCACATCTGCTCTTTATTGAAATAGTAATTCTGACGTGAGGTAGACTGTACCCAGTGGAAAACCGACTCCGGCACCTGAATGGCTGCTGCCTGGGCCGGATACTGCGGCGCCGCTGCAAACAAAACAGCAGCCGCCAGAAGGCCAATGCCCCATTTCTTCATTTCCATACCCCCTGTTTTCGTTCTGAGCCTTATTATAGAAGCGTTCCATGAAAGTTCAGTGAAGCGGGCAGCGCATGCTTTATCAGTCGTCTTCCTCCTTGTACAGCTCGTCGAGCACGTACGGCGTTTCCTGATAGACGTAGTAGTTGAGCCAGTTGGCAAACAGGAGATGCGCGACGCTGCGCCAGCGCACGACAGGTTTCTGCGTGGGATCATCGTTCGGATAGTAGTTCTGCGGGATTTTCGGATGCATGCCCGCCTTCTCATCGCGGTCGTACTCCTGCTTGAGCGTCATCGGGTCGTACTCCGCATGGCCCGTGATGAAGAACTGGCGCTTCTTGAGATTCGCGATGGCGTAGACGCCGGCGTCGCCCTCGGCCTCGGCCAGGATGGTGAGCTCCGGCACCTTGAGGATATCTTCCTTATGTTCCTCTGTATGGCGGGAATGCGGCACGTAGAATTCATCGTCAAACCCGCGGAACAGTTTCTCATGCTCGACGCAGAGATGATGCTTGTAAACGCCGAAGATCTTTTCGGGCACCTGGTACTTCGGCACGCCGTAATGATAGTACAGGCCGGCCTGTGCGCCCCAGCAGATGTGGAACGTCGAGTAGACGTGCGTCTTGCTCCACTCCATGATCTCCGTGAGCTCGTCCCAGTACGCCACCTCTTCAAACGGCATGTTCTCGACCGGAGCACCCGTGATGATCATGCCGTCGTACTTCTTGTGGCGCACCTCGGCAAAGGTACCGTAGAACTCCGTCAGATAGTCCTGCGGCGTGTGGCTCGGCGTGTACGACTCCGTGTAGATGAAATCCACTTCCACCTGCAGGGCCGAGTTACCGAGCAGGCGCAGGAGCTGCGTTTCCGTGATGTACTTGATGGGCATGAGATTGAGGATGAGGATCTTCAGCGGACGGATATCCTGACTGTAGGCGCGGTCCGCATCCATGACGAAAATATTCTCACTCTCAAGGATATGTGCTGCTGGTAAATTGTTCGGAATCTTAATAGGCATGTCATCACTCCTCTCACATGCCTGCGTCTTTACTTGTATACAATCTTTTTCATTATACCATACGCATAGAAAAAACCGTACAAAAAACGAGGCAGCTGCTTCCTGCCTCGTTTTGTTTTTCATTTCGTCTTTTCCTGGTATCCGTCTGCTCAGCGCAGGAATACAACATTCGTGCGATCGAGGAAACCCGTCGCGCCGTTCTCGATGAGCACGCGGTTTGCATCGGCCACGGATATCACCGGATCGCCGCTGTGGTTCGTCACGGACACGGCCTTGACGACAAGCGGGTTGGAGCCGGCACGCGTCGCGCGGCTGATATCCGATACATAGCTTGCCATGCCGTTGGCAATGACCGTCTGCGAATCGAGATTCTTGTAGCCGTAGATGGGCTGGCCGTTGTCATTGCGGATAACCGGCGACATGACCGGCTTGAGGCCGAGGCCGCGGCAGTCCACGATAAGGCCCGTGAAGCCGCCCACGGCTTTGCCGGCAGGTGCGGCGGCAGCTGAGGAACCAAGCTTGCCTTCCGTCGTGCTCGGCAGCATCGTCGTACCGGAGAGGCCGACCGGCTGGCTCGGCGCAACGGATGCCTGCGGCTCCGGGAAGCTTTCCTTCACCGTCGACGGCGTGAGCACGGCACTGGCCAGCGAATTGGAGGCGCCGTACATCGGGATCTCCATCGTCACCATATAGCCGCCGTCGTCGAGCGCCTTCTCAGAAACGATCTTCGCGCCGCGTATAAGGGCCGATACGTGCGTCTTCGTCACATCGCTCGTCACCATCATATTCTCAACCGTCGTATCGGAATCGACATTGACGCCCTTGATGATCTCTGCCATCTGGCGATAGGCATCGACCACGGCTGCGCGGCGTGCGAGCATGCGGGCCTGAATGCCGCTCATGGCGCTCGTCGGTGCAACGCCCGTGCCTTCCACCGTGATTGTGCCGGAACTCCAGTCCGGCCCCTCCGAAGCAAAGACGCTGGCCGCCGAAGCTGCCACCATCAATGCTGCCATCATGAGGACGGACAGCATTTTCGTGATACGTACTTTCATAGGATCTCCTCCATTTCCTATCGGTTCTTGCCTTTACTATCTATTCTTCAACACCACGCGTGTCGATTGCACGATCCACGCGGCGATAGAAGTCCTTGAACATCGAGCGCAGGGCATTGGCATAGCGGTCGGCATCGGCCTCATCGTACGATTTCTCGAGAAGCACCTCCCCGGTCACGCCATCGACGAGCTGCAGATTCGCCCGCACGCGGTACCAGAAGCGGTAATAGCCGAAGCTGTCAGCGATGCTCGTCCGATAGAAGATGCGCTCTCCCTCGTTCTTCCTGCCCTTGTCATCACGCCAGGTAAAATGCTCCGTGCGGTAGCGTTCAAGAGACGTCTCCACCGAGGGCGGCACCCACGTCTCGCCGCGCGCATAGTCCGTCACGGTCCCGCGCACATAGTAGCGGGCCTTCGCTTCCGGCTCATCGACGACACGGACCTTGCGGAGCGTATCGCCGGCCTCATCCTTATACGCATAGTAAATCGTGCGCATCGAGAATTCATCCTGTGCGGTCTCGTCCGGCAGCGTCAGCGGGCCGAACCCCAGCGTCGGGGCATCCTTCTCCACCTTCTGCGGCCGGTCGTCCTTGAGCCGGTTCCAATCGCCCGTGAAGTTCTTGGCCACCTGATCGAACGCATGCTCATGCGTCACCTCATAGCAGTGGTAATAATCCACGAGCGTCATGGCCTTCCTGCCTGTATAGGCATCATAAAGCGTGAAATCCATATCGAGCATCTGCAGATGGCTGTCGTGCGCCGGTATCACATGGTTCTGCCGCCAGCTGCGGTAGCCCGCGCGATGGCGGTCGCCGTATGGCCCGTTAATCTCATCGTAATACCGTTCCATGCGGACCCTAACGGGCGTGGCGGGTGAATGATCGATGCGCACATCGGCCCTGCGGATATGCGGCAGCAGGTAGCCTTCCGCCCCCGTGATATCGTAAACCGCTTTTGCGCGTTCCTGCTCCGTCGCATAATGCTGGAGCAGATTCTCATAGGCGGGATTGTCCCGCATGATCTGACGCTTTTCCTGGGACTTGTCCGCCTGCTTCGCATCGTCCGGGTCCTCAAAGCGCAGGAACGTCGTCTTCTTGATGCGCTTCTGGACGCGCTTCGTGAGCATTTCGTTGTCAGCCTGCAGCTCATCCACGCGGCCATCGGGCTCCTCGCCATAACGGATGGGGAAAAGGATGATGCGCTTGAAATCCTTGGCCTGCACCTCGGCATGCTCATCCATCCAGATATTGCCCGCCGCCAGGACTGGCGCAGGCGCGAGCACGCCCCAGCATACAGCCGCCGCCAGCAGCCCGTACAGGGCACGTCGAATCTTCATGCACATCTCTCCCTTCCTCGACTGCTCCAACACACATCTCACTTATTCTCAGGATTACATCGCCGCCTTGCACTGCGCGGCCAGATTCGTCGCCGCGTCATCGAGCGCCTGCGCGATGGCCTCCTCCACGCCGCGGTCGTCGCGCCGCCAGATGGCATGATACGAGAGCTCGCTCTTGCGGCGCGAATCCGCCGTCGTGACGAAGACGAGCGCACCCGTGCGGGCATCCACGACGCGCAGGCTGACTTCGGCATAAACCGTCTTGTCCCGGCCGGAAAACATCAGCACGCCGCTCTGCGCCTTGACGTTGCTCAGCGTCGTCAGATAGCCGTACAAAAGATAATCGGCCTTGTCGGCAAACTCGGGCACAACTTCCCCGCGGCCAAGCGCGGAGATGACATCCGCCTCATCCAGGCGGGCCCGCCTGACCGCACCTTCATAATCCACGAGCTCAAAACGGTCATCTCCCGCCAGCTCCGCTTCCAGGCGGTCCCGGATGACGGGCAGCATCGCCTCGGGCTGCACGGGGAGGTCGCGCATCGCGATATCCGTCTTGGCAATCCGGCTCGAAAAGCCCACGACCGCAAGGCGCGGCAGCGCGGCTTCCGCTGGCAGGGCGCAGGCAAAAAGCAGCACCAGCGTCAAGCCGAAAAGCCGGCAGCCTTGCCAGATGCCGCCGTCACCGCAGCGACAGCAGGCCCGAAGCTTCCATATCCTTGACCAGATCATTCGTCTGCGCCTCCATGACTTCACTGAGTAACGTATCGATATTCATACCCTTGCCCGTCCTGCCCAGGCCAAAATTCAGGAGCTGCGCCGTCTTCCTGTTCTCGCAGTGTCCCTCGTAGACGCGTCCGTCGGACACGCGCACGAGATAATAATCAAGCGCCGCTGAAACCTTCTTGCCCCGCGTCTCCACATCGGTATGCGTGGCGAACCAGCTGTGCTTCAGATGCACATCGATATCCTTGAGATTGACAAACAGCAGGTAATCGGCGCCGTACTTCCGCCCGATCTCCTGCATCGTACTCTGCCGGACGGGTGTCAGGAAATACGGTCTCTTCGGCTGCGAGCGCCAGTCCGCGAGCCGCGCCTCATCATGGAAATACGCGCGGCCCATCATCGCATCGGCATAATGCGCGAGCTTCGCACTGGCCTCGCCGCGGTCGAACCGGTGCCCATGGATGATCGCATCCATATGGATGTCGGAAAGCGCCGTATCCTCGGCCGTACTGTCTGCCGCATCATGGCGGCCCGCCTCATTCGTGACATCGGCCCGGCCGACTGCGGCCAGTCCCGCATCATGCAGGGACTGACCGAGTTTATCGGCAAAGGTATCGAAGTACGCGCTCTTGAGTTCATCATCGCCGTAGCACTGGACTTCCCCAATCAGGATGACCGGCCCGGACGCCGCCTGACGAAAGAGTCCTGCTGCCTGTACGCTGCTGGTCCATACGAAGCAGAGCAGGAACATCAGGATCCCACACCATCGCATGACGAGCCTCACTTCCTGCGGCCTGCACGGCCCTCCATGCGCGCGACCAGGCCGCGCGGACCGTTGACGGCATCATCGACTGCAGACTCCAGGGCTTCGAGCACCTGCTGCTTATCCACCTCATCGGAACCGATGCGGATGAGGCCGAGCGGCGCCTTCGTCAGCGTATGCTGCTTGCGGGAATGGCCGATGGCCGCCAGGACCACGCGTCCCGTCTCCACATCGACAAGGCGCAGGCTTACCGTCGCCGCCACCTGGCTGCGCTTCGTGCCGGCGCCGAGCACCGTGGCCTGCGACCGGCGGGTCGTCACGCCGTTGATGCTGCCGAGCACGAGATACTCAGCTCCCTCCAGGCGGCCGAGCTCCACGCTCTTCTCAGGGTCGATGAGTCCCGTGCCCGCCAGGTAATACTCATCCGTCAGATCCCGCAGGCGCGCGCGTTCCACCAAGGTAAACTTGTCCGCATCGAGCAGGGACGTGCAGGCAAAATCGTAGACCTGTCCGAGCTCCTCACGGTTCCATTCACTCGACAGGATGCCCCGGTTCTCAAACGGCAGCACGGCAACGGCCGGGTGTTCCAGGATACTCCTGGAAGCCGCCCAGGCCTGACTGCCAAGGAGCGCGAACAGGCACACCGGCAGCAGCAGCCGCACCATCCACTTGCACATGCGCATCGCAAAACCTTCTTTCTTTTCCCTATCATATATTCACAGCCGGCATCATTACGTTCCTGCCAGTCTGCCGGCTTACCGGCGCGAAACGGCCAGCCTGGCCGACGCGGAAGTCACGCTGTCGATGAAAATCCCCAGCCTGCTCTTCGCTTTTAGCCTGTCCATGAGCGCTGCAGCTGGCTCGACCGTCTCCACCGATACGATGGCCTTGCCGGCTTCGCTCTCACGCAGATACACGGCCTGCACGGTGCCGAGGCTTTTGAGATCCGTCACGAGCTGTCGGACTGCCTCCTGGTCACTCGTAAAGACCTGCAGCTCCACCGTCTGACCAAGCTGCGTACTCAAATGGCGAAAGCGTTCCTCCATCTTCTGCGCGGCAGCAGCAGCCGCACGCGCGGCAGCCGCCTGCTCTGCCACCTCGAGGCCGTTGCCGGCGCCGCGTCCCGTCGTCTCGAATGTGCCGAGGACCTCCCCCGTATCAAAGCGCAGGATCCTGCCCGTCAAGCGGGCATTTCCCGTCTTGAGCAGCGTCGTGCTGTAACCGCCCTGACCATCCGGCAATGAAATCGTCTGGCCGCTGACCGTCAGTTCACCGAGCACGAGATAATCCGCGCCAAGAGTACGTCCTGCAGCAGCCAGGGCCGAACCGCCCGCGGCGAGATTGCCGAGGCGTTCCGCCCCCTGCAGGCCGGCCATAAGCGAAGGATCGACGACATGATGAAAGCCGAGTGCCACGAGTTTCTGATTCAGGGCCGCTTCGGCAGAAGCATCGCGCCCGCTGCCGTCCGCCCGGCTCACGATCACCGCAATGCGCGGATCGTTGAGATTCATGACCATGCTGAGATCGGCAAGCAGCGGAGCATCCGCATCCGTGTTGACATCCATGCGTGCCTTGACGCGAACCCCGTCACCATACGGGCGTTCCTCCAGCACCTGCACATCCCGGACAAAGCCCTGCGACCTTGCATAAATCGCGTCGAGCTGCACAGAAGCACCCTGCACGAGCGTGCGGGCATCCACCAGCGTACCCACGACCTGCTCCACGGCATTGCGCGCCGCGTCGCGCAGCGCACTCTGCCGGTCCGCGCCCTCGCCTTCGGCCACCACGACCTGTGCCGACGCCACCTGGCTCCAGAGCAGCAGCAGTAAAACGGCCAATACTGGATATCGTTTCATGATTCACCTCACCAGCTGTCCTTCTCTTGGGACAATTCGTTCTAATCTATCTGAAATTATAGCACCAATGATTGACCAGCTCAATAATGAGACCATTAGAAAAGAGCTGTGCACAAGCCGGTATTTTCCGGCTCATGCACAGCTCCAGGTAAGGGTACATTGATTGAAAGGGATGCTTATTTTGCCTGCTCCGCTGCCTGCAGCGACTCCACATAGTGGATGATGAGGTCTGCCGCCGCCTCAAGCGAGAGGTAACTCGTGTTGATGGAAAGGTTGTAATACTTGGGGTCGCCCCATTTGCGTCCCGTGTAATGGCTGTAGTAGCCACCGCGCTTGAGGTCTTCCTCATTGAGTTCCGTCAGGCTGCGTCCCTCATAGACGTCCTGACCGCGTTTCGCGCGGAACTCATCATTCGCACAGATGTAGAACGAATACGTATTCTTGCGGCGGCGCAGGACGTAATCGGCACAGCGTCCGAGGATGACGCAGGGGCCGTCATCCGCCAGGCGGCGGATGATTTCCGACTCCGAGTCAAACAGCTTGTCATTCAACGTCTGCGGGCCGGCTTTGACACCGAACAGATAGAACGGCATGAACTTGACCGGCAAGGCCGGGACCTCTTCTTCAAACTTCTTCAGCTTGTCGAATTTCATATCTTCGACGCCGACATCCTGTGCGGCCAGGCTGATGATCTGGCGATCGTAAAGCTTGACGCCCAGTTTCTTGGCCAGGATCTGCGAGAGCTCGCGTCCGCCTGAGCCGTATTCACGGCTGATCGTGATGACCGTACGTTCATTCATGAAAACTGCCTCCCATTGTGTAATCTCTTATTTCAAGTACTGCGAGAATTTCATGAAGTGATCCAACTGTTTCTGGAGTTCTGCCTTCGTATCCTCGACGCTCAGGCACCACGGAGCCTGGAAGTTCATCTTTTCGACTTCCGTCTTGTATTCCGGATTCTCCTTGACGACTTTCATAATCGCTTTGTTGAGTTTTTCGACGATGGCCGGATCCGTGCCTTTCGGGGCCAGGATGACGTAGTACGTATCAACCGAGAGGTCCGGATACGTCTCGCTCAGGGACGGGATGTTCGGCAGCATCTCAGAACGCGAGGAAAGCAGCGTGCCGAGCGACTTGAGCTGCCCGCTCTCGATGTATTCCTTCGCACCGCTGTACGGGATGGACGTGGCATCAACATGGCCGCCCAAGAGGGAGGTCAGACGGTTGGATGCATCGCCCGTATCGACAACATTGAATTTCGCACCGATTTCCTTATCCATGATGACCGAGGCGATGTAAACGCCGCCGCCCATCGAGACGCCGTATTTAATGGTATCCGGATTGGCCTTCGAAGCATTTACGAGATCTTCAATCGTGTTGTACGGGGAATCCGCACGGACGACAACATTTTCACCAGCCTGCTTGCCGTAGATGGCAACCGGCTCAAATGCCTCATAGCTGAAATCCGAAAGGCCCGTGGCCTTGTTGCCGATTAAAGCTGCCGTATTGGTCGCGATCAGCGTATAACCATCTTTATCGCCGTCTTTGTACTGTTCGAGTGCAATCGAGCCATTGGCACCCGTGACGTTGTTCGCGACAACCGACTGACCGAGATCCTTCTCGAGCAAACGCGCGAGCAGACGTGCATTGTAGTCCGTGTCGCCGCCGGCGGCGTGCGTTACCACGAGGTTGATTGGCTTATCCGGATACTTGCTGACATCGCCGCTTGATGCCCCCTCTTCACTGCCGCCGCAGCCCGCTGCGGTAATCAGGCAAGCTCCTAATGCGATGGTGGAAAGAATACGTTTCAAGTTCATGTTCATTCGCCTCTCTCTAATTTTTATACGCTTCTTCAAATTTTACGCTTTGTTCTGTGCTTCCTGAGCCGCCAGCTTCTTCGCTTCGCGGCGGTTCATAATGAAGGAAAAGATAAGTGCTGCGACAGCCACAGCCGTCAGGACAGCAGCGATGGGGTGACTCATCAGCGTCTCACCAGAGCCCTGCAGCTGAGCCACACGGCGGAAGTTCATCTCGAAGATTGGTCCCAGGATGATACCCATGATGACCGGCACCGTCGGGATCTTCGCTTTGATCATGCCGTAGCCGACAAGACCAAAACCCATGATGCTGTAGACATCGAAGATACGGTTGCTGTTGCCGAAAGCGCCGATGGCGCAGAGTACCATGATGATCGGCAGCAGGAAGTATTTCGGTACGGTCAGCACGCGGATGAACACGCGGATGCCGAAGAGCTCGATGAACAGCATGGCAATGGCGGAAAGGAACAGGGCAACGAACAGGCCGTAGATGACGACGCCGCTCTTCTCAAAGATCAATGGGCCAGGGGCGATGTTGTGCACCATCAGGCCGCCGAGCAGGATAGCCGTGACGGCATCGCCCGGGATACCGAGCGTCAGGAGCGGGATCAATGCGCCGCCGATGCCGGCGTTGTTGGCCGTCTCAGATGCCACGATGCCATCCATGATGCCCGTGCCGAACTTCTCGGGGTATTTCGACTGATTCTTGGCTGCCGTGTACGAGAGCATGCCGGAGATGGCACCGCCGATGCCCGGCAGGATGCCGATGATGCAGCCGATGATGGACGAACGCAGTGCATTGAATTTCTGTCCGAAGAATTCCTTGAGCGTAAAGCCGAAGCCCTTGATATGCACGTTCGTTTCCACGCGCATATCCTGTTTCTGACGAACTTCTTCCGCAGCCTTCGCTACTTCCGTAATGGCGAACAGGCCGATGAGGATGGTCAACAGGGCAAAACCGCTCGTGAGTTCACTCAAGCCAAAGGTGAAACGCTTCATGGAATCGACAGGGGAAAGACCTACCGTGGCAATCATGAGGCCAAAGAAGGCGCCCATCAGGCCTTTGACGAGATCGCGTCCCGCGAGGCTGATGACGAGAGCCAGCGCACAGACGGCAACCGCACAGTACTCAAAGGCGCCGAACTTGATGGCAACACTGGCGAGCAGCGGCGAAATCGTCACGAGCATGATCAAACCGAAGATCGTGCCGACGAAGGAGAACACAACGCCGACGCCGAGGGCCTTGCCGGCCTCGCCTTTCGCTGCCATCGGCGCACCGTCAAAGGTCGTCGCGATGGAAGATGGTGTGCCTGGTATATTCAGCAGGATGGCTGCAACCAGGCCGCCTGAGATGCCGCCGACGTACAAGGCAACCAATGTGGACAAGCCCTGTACCGGCGTCATCGTGTACGTGACAGGCAAGAACATGATGAGTGCCAGCGTCGCCGTCAGGCCCGGGACAGCACCGAAGATGATGCCCACGAAGACACCCAGAACGATGAACCCCAGTGTCAGCGGATCGGAAAATACCGACATGGCACCTTGAACCAGAATAGATGGATCCATAATTTCACCTCATCTCCTATCATCTCAAGATCCCTGCCGGCAGCATGACCATCAGGTATCTCGTGAAGAGGAAATACAGACTGATGGAAAAGAACACTGCCAGGCCGGCGGCAATCTTCCGGACTTTGCCATTGCGCTGATCAATTGGCGTCAGGACCCAGATCTGCAGGTACACGTAAACAATACTCGTGATGATGAAGCCCACAGGTTTCATCAGAGCCGCATACAAAATCAGCAAGATGAATGTATAGGCAACCTCTCTGCGATTCCTTATGGCTTGCACCATGTCGCGCAGCGAAGTCTTGCCTGTCTCCTTCCTCATCTTGAGCAGGCCGCGCACAATCAGGATAATGCTGAGGGCCAGCAGACAGCCGCCCCAAAGTTTCGGCACCGTCTGCGCATTGACCCCGGCCGTGGCGGAGCCGCCAAACACCTTGACGGTAGTGGTTTCATAGAGGTAAAATCCGGAGAACAGTGCCCCTATCAAACCTGTTATCAAATCACTTCTCATAGTCATCCGCTCCATTCCCTGTCATTTCATTTCGTTCACATGACTTTCTTGTAGATGCAACGGATATCGTCGAGCGACAGCTCCTTGCAGTTGTTGACAAGCAACCTCGTCTGCTGGCTGCCCGCCTCTACGAGGAAATCCAGGTCCTCCGGCTTTACACCGAATTCCTTGAGACTCGTCGGGATATTCGTTTCACTGACAATCGAGGCAATCTCGGCAATGATGCAATCGGCTTTCTCCGCCACCGTCTTGCCGGAAAGCTCCGGGTAAACCGCATCGCAAAGCTCTGCCAGACGGTCCTCGCAGGCATCCTTGTTGAACTCCATGACGTGGGCGAACAGGATGGCATTCGAAACGCCGTGAGCGATGTGATATTTGCCGCCCAGCGGATAGGACAGGGCATGCACGGCCGTCGTGCCGGAACCCGTGATGGCCACACCGCCGTAGAAGGCACCAATCATCATCTCGGCTTTGGCTTCGAGGTTATCGGCTTCTGCATAAGCCTTCCGGATATTGTGGAAAATCTTGCGTGCGCCTTCCTTAGCATACGTATCGCTGAGCTTCGTCGCTTTTTTAGATGTGAAGCATTCCACAACATGAGCCAGGGCATCGACGCCCGTTGCGGCGATGATTTTCGGCGGCAGCTTGGCAATCATGTTCACATCAAGGATGACGTAATCCGGGATCATGCAATCGTTGACGATGCCCTGCTTGGATTCCTGCTCTGGAATGGCCACGATGGCGTTGCAGGTAGCTTCCGAGCCCGTGCCGCAGGTCGTCGGCATCATGACGGTTTTCGTCTGCTTGTGAGCAATGCTGCTGTCCTTCAGCAAATCGCGCAGCGTGTAATCTGCACCGACAATGATGCTGGCCAGTTTGGCCGCATCCATGACGCTGCCGCCGCCGATGCCGACGATGAGATCCGGCTGGCTATTCACTTCTGCCAGGACACGCTCGATATCCGCAACAGCAGGTTCCGCCGTCAAATCCTCGATAACCGTCACATCGGCATACTTGCCGCAGATCTCCTCCGCCGGTTTGCTGAGGCCCAAGCCGCGAATCCCCTTGTCCGTAAAGATCAAGACATGCTTCGCCGCTTCCCGTTCTATGATTGTGATGAGTTTCTCAACACTTCCCTGTCCTGCGAATACGACCGAAGGAATTGTAAGCTGACAGTTCTTCATATTAAAGCCTCCATTTATATATGATGAATCATGCGTTATGTCTTCTGCCCTATAATAATGCAAGCCGCGTGCCAACTTTTCTATCCCTAAGATTCTTACAATTCTTACGCTTTTTACCGTATTTTGTTGCACTATGCAATATTTATTGTATTATTTTGCAACGACAATGGGACACAACCGGCACAAAAAATGGGAAGGCACACATCCTTGTGGGTATGCCTTCCCATTTTCTTATCCCGTATTACTTCTGCCAACGCCCATGGTTGTACGCATCGGGGTTGCAGACCTTATCCCACCTCTCACCGCGGATGACGGCCAGCACGCCTTCAGCGGCGAGCGTTGCCACGCCAGAGGCAGCCTCCTTGGTCTGTCCGGCCATATGAGGCGTCACGATAATATTGTCGAGCTGGAACAAAGGATCGTCGACGCGAATCGGCTCATGCACGACGACATCCGTGGCAGCAGCCTGGATCCAGTTCTCCTTGAGTGCCTTGCAGAGCGCAGCCTCGTTGATGATGCCGCCGCGGGCACAGTTGACGAGGATGCCCGTCGGCTTCATGAGCTTGAGCTCCGGCTCGTCAATCATGTTCTTCGTGGCCGGCGTCAGCGGCGTATGCACGGAGATGGCATCGGCCTCCTTCAGGATGTCCTTCATGTCCGCACGATAGCCATAGCCCCAGCCTTCCACCGTCTCCTGCTTGAGGAACGGATCGTAGACGAGTACCTTCATGCCGATGCCCGTTGCCAGCTCGGCCAGGATCTTACCGATATGGCCGCAGCCGATGAGGCCCAGCGTCTTGCCATAGAGCTCATACGCCTTGTACTCGCTGCGGATGCCGAAATTGCCCTTGCGCATCTCATGGTCACAGACCAGCATATTCTTTGCGCAGGCAAAGATCATCGCCATCGCATGCTCAGCCACGGAGCGCGTATTGGCGCCCGGTGCGATCACGACGGGAATGCCGAGCTCCGTCGCGCCCTTGACGTCCACGCTGTCCACGCCGACGCCCGGGCGTCCGATGGCCTTGAGGTTCGGGCATTGCTCCATCGTAGCCTTGTCGATGGAACCGATGCGGATGATGACGCCGTCCGCATCCTTCAGATACGGCAGCATATCGGCGGGCTCGCCGGAACCGACGATCACGACCTCTGCGCCGGCGTCCTCCAGGACTTTCATGCCATCTTCATGGAGTCTGTGCGAAATTACGATCTTAGGTGCTTTTGCCATGCCACGTCTCCTGCCTTTCTATCAATACTGCTTGAATACTTCTTTGAGTGCATTCACGATCGTCGGGTTCGTGCAGTTCGACGGGCGTCTTGCTGGACCAACGTTCCAGCCGCGCAGATTGACCGCGAGCTTGACGACGGAGTTCGGATTGCCCATCTGCATGACGTTGCGGAACGGACGGATCTTCTTCTGGGCCTCGTTGGCCTTCTCGATGTCGCCGGCAGCCCAGTATTTATAGATGCTGACCATGAGCTCCGGGAACACGTTCGAGCAGCCGGAAATCGCGCCCGTGCCGCCGGCCATGAGCGTCCAGAGAATCAGGGAATCGCTGCCCGCGAGGACCTGGATGCGTGGATCCGTGTTCTCGATGTATTTGAGCGTGTTGTCGAAGTTGCCGCTGCTGTCCTTGATGCCGATGATGTTCTCGAACTCCATGAGTTTCTTGACCGTGCTGAACGCGATGTTGTTGCCCGTGCGTGCCGGAATGTTGTAGAGCAGCATCGGCATGTCAACGGCCTTGGCAACGGCACTGTAATGCTCATAAAGGTCGTCCTGGCTGACGGCGACGAAGTACGGCGAGATCACGGACAGACAGTCAACGCCGAGAGCCTGGACCTTCTTGGAGAACTCAATCGTCTCCTTCGTCGTGACGCAGCCCGTGCCGGCATAAACAGGAACGCGGCCGTTTACCGCCTCGACGGCCGTCTTGATGATCTCGAGCTTCTCTTCCTGGCTGAAGGCATAGAACTCGCCGTTCGTGCCCAGCGGGAAGATACCGCTGACACCGGCATCAATCAGATGGTTGATGAATTCCTTGTACATTTCCGGGTTGAATTCTTCCTTCTCATTCAGGGCAGTGACAACCGGCGTAATCAGACCTTTTGCTTCAAACATCTTTCTCGCTCCTATCCTTTAATTGTACAAAATCATGAATATATATGTATTTAAAGTTTCATTCCGTCAATCCTTCAGGAGGTCGGCAAATTTTACCTTGGCCATTTGGGCACCCAGGCGCAGGGCCTCCATCATGCTGTCCGGCTTTGCCTTGCCCGTACCGGCCACAGGGAATGCCGTGCCATGATCGACCGAGGTGCGGATGCAGGGCAGGCCGACCGTCACATTCACGCCGCTGTCAAAGCCCAGCACCTTGATGGGGATATGGCCCTGATCATGGTACATGACGACGACGATATCGAATTCGTCGAGGTTCGCAGCCCGGTGGAACACCGTATCCGGCGGCTCCGGTCCCGATACATCCCAGCCCTTTGCCTGCGCTTCCTGAATGGCCGGCAGGATTTTCGTTTCTTCCTCATCGCCGAACAGACCGTGCTCGCCCGAATGCGGATTCAGGCCGGCCACGGCGATGCGCGGCTTCTCGATGCCCATGAGCTGCAGCGTCTCCTGCGCCAGCTTGATGACCTTGAAGATGCGCTCCTTGGTGAGAGCCTGCGGGACATCACGGTACGCGATATGCGTCGTAGCATGGATGACGCGCAGCTTCGGGCTCGTCAGCATCATCGAGAAATCCTTCTGGCCCGTCAGATGGCCCAGGATTTCCGTATGCCCCGGGAAATGGACGCCGCCGAGATTCAGGGCCTCCTTGTTCAGCGGAGCCGTCACGATGGCATGCACCTCCTGCTTCATGGCAAAATGGCAGGCCCGTTCGATGTACTCATATGCGGCCTTGCCAGCCCTGCCGTCCACCTTGGCAAACGGCAGGTCAGCCGGCAGGTTGTTGAGGTCAACGACATCGATGGTCCCCCGCTCGTAAACACCGTCGGCCGGGTCCTGAATCGCATGGCAGCGCAGGTCGGCGCCGACAATCTTCACGGCCCGTTCCATGATCTTCAAATCGCCGAACACCACAGGACGTGAAATATCGTATATCTCAGGAGTGGACAGTGCCTTGACAATGATTTCAGGGCCGACGCCTGCTGCATCGCCCATCGTGATTCCCAATATCGGTTTCTTCATATTTATGCCTCCTGTAAATTAGACTGCTGATTCTCCGGCATCGCCTTGATCATGGTCAGCGACTTGGCGAACGTGTCGGGACGCCCGAACGCACCGGCCTTCGTGACCACAAAGACGGGCTCCACATTCGTGCCGCAAAGATACCCCAAAGGGACGCCCGGATCGACTTCCTGCAGGATCTCGATGCGATCCACCCCGAGAGCCCGGCAGATGTGCACCGCTGTATCGCCGCCCGTGAGCACCATGCCGGCCATCCCCGAGAAATCGAGACGGCTGACGATGGATGCCATGATGTTGGCGATCTTTTCGCTGACTTCCTTGCCGCTCAGCTGATACCGGCGGCCGGCGTGCACAGCCCTGCGCACATCGGCATCATCCTCGGCCGCTGTCAGCAGGACATCGTGCCCTGCTGCCATCGCGGCCTGTATCTGCTCACCATATGCATTGATGCGGTCTGCATCAGAAAGGACCGCTTCGACATCCAGCTTCAGACGCGTGATGTCCATCTGCTGGCAAAGCGTGCGGATCTGCGTCTGCGTCACATGGCTCACGCTGCCGGCACAGACGAGCACCGAACCATGGCGCGAGGACCACGAGGGATATGACTCACCCTGCCAGCCGTAAAAATACGCCATGTAATCGGCAAGCCCCGCCGAGCCAACCCAGAGGATTTTCTTCTTGTCGTACTCGTGCAGGGCATCCATGAGCGTCAGGAAGTTCTGCTCCTCGACAATGTCACAGATGACCCAGCGCCTGCCTGCGAGCTGGAACTCCTCAATGGCATCGTGCACGGCCTCCACGCCCTGGCGCATGACCGTGAAATCCAGGATGGCGCATGAGACCCCCGGCACCTGTTCCCGCAGGATATCAGGAATATACGATTCCTTGACGGGCGTCTTCGGCGCATGGCCGATCTCCGTCAGTTCCAGCAGCGTGCCATTCAGCAAATGGTAGCCGCCCACCGTGATTCTCTTATTGACCGGATAAGCCGGTGCTATGATTACAAGATCCGGATTGAACGTATCGGCAACGGCCTGGACTTCTGCCCCCCAGTTGCCTCGCAGGGTCGAATCAATTTTCTTATAAATGCATTCCGCACCATATTTCTTGACCGCTTCACTGATGCGGCGCACCTTCTGGTACGCTTCGCGGACATCGAGATCCCGGCTGTCCGAGTCAATCACGATGACCTCGCTGCCGCCGGGAGGGTCCTTCGCAAGATCCAGCTGCACACTGGCCCGCATCTGTCGCTTGGCAAATTGGAGAGCGGTATCATTCGCACCGGTAAGATCATCTGCAATCGCCGCTAATTTTACCATTCCATCACCTTATTTCTCACATAACATGCCTCACCCATACTATATGCAAGAATGGTGCCAAGCCGGAGCCCATGATTTTTCACGATACGGCACATGTGCAAAAACGGTATTGTTGCAAAATGATACATGAGTTATCTTTTTGCAACAATACCGTTTGCAAGCCGCGATTCAGTTGTGCTGGTATTTCTTCATCTTGCGCCACAGGGTCGTGCGATGAATTCCGAGCCGCTTGGCCGCGCGGCTGTAGTTGTAGTCTTCTTCCTGCAGCACGCGGTACATCGTCTCCTCCTCCACGCTCTGGAGGACGTGGCCGTTCTCCTCCTCATGCTCCGCCGCTTCCGTCAGCTGCGCAGCAGGCACGGCCTGGCTGCTCCGGTGGAACGGCCGGATCTCAACATCATCCTCGCAGGCCGCCTGGATATCCGCCCGATCGATTTCCGTGCCGTCCGTCAGCAGCATGATGCGCTCAATCATATTCGCAAGCTGGCGGATATTGCCCGGCCAGGGCAGTTGCTGCAGGAAATCCGCCGCCGCATCCGTCAGAACCGTCAGCTGCGGGTTGAGCTTCTGCATCTTCTTCATCATCGAGCGCGCGAGCAGCGGGATATCCTCGCGCCGCTCCGCCAGCGTCGGCATGTGGATGCGCAGGATATTCAGGCGGTAATACAGGTCCTGCCGGAACTCGCCCTTTGCCACCATATCGGCAAGATTCTGGTTCGTCGCCGCGATGACGCGTACATCAACGGGGATAATGCTCTCGCTGCCCAGCGGCATGACCTCGCGCTCCTGCAGGACACGCAGCAGTCGCGACTGCAGCGAAATCGGCATCTCGCCGATCTCGTCGAGGAAAAGCGTGCCGCCATGCGCCATCTCAAACACACCCTGGCGGCCGCCCTTGCGCGCCCCTGTGAAAGCGCCGTCCACATAGCCGAACAATTCGGATTCCAGCAGATTCTCCGGCAGAGCCGCACAGTTGACGGCGACAAACGGCCCCGACGCGCGCTGGCTCATGTTGTGGATGCCCTGCACGAGCATCTCCTTGCCCGTGCCCGACTCACCCGTTATCAAGATCGTGGAATCCGTCAGGGCATAGCGTGCAGCCTTGTTCTTCATATTCTGGCAGGCCCGGGAACGGCCGATCACATTCTCCATGCGGTACTTGGCCGTCAGGCCCTTCGCCATGAGCTTCTTGCGGATGCTCTGCTCAAGACGCTGGACCTCGGATACCTGCTGCAGCGTGTAGATCGTAAAGCCGGAACTGCCATTCTGGATGGTCGAAATCTTGACGAGCATCTGCTTGCCATAGACATCCGCCATGATCTCGCCGGCCGTATGGAGCTGCCGTCCCGTCAGGCTGCTGCAGAATTCCGCGAGCGGCTTGCCCATGACCTCATAGCGGACGCGATGAAAGATCAGTTCGGCCTCCGGGTTGAAGAGGATGATCTTGTCCTCACCGTCCACGGCCACGATGCCATCCTGCGATTTGTTGATGACGGAACTCAGCATGCGCGACTTGACTTCGTCCTGCTGCACGACCCGGGAAATGAGCACGGCTTCCTGCAGAGCCTGCAGAATGGCCTGCTTGCCCGACTCAATCACCTTGGCCTTCAGGCCGTATTTCTTGGCCACGCGCACCGAAACGGCGTCGCCGACCAGGACATCTACACCCTGTCGGATGGCTTCCTGAATCTTTGCTTCGGCTTCCTCTTCCCCGCGGATCACAAACTCAATGAAATGCATGTCGAGAATCTTCTCGATCTCCTCACAGCCGTAGACCATGTTGTCAAACCCGGAAATGCCGATTTTATGCACAGAGCCGCGTTCCGATACCTGGAGGACCGCCTGCATCACATCCATGACTGAAACCTGGATGCGCACGACGGGCAGATCCGCCGCCGAGGTCAGCAGCCTTGCCGTGCCACCGCGGCTCACGATCACCTTGATGGCATCGCCCGTATTCTTTTCCAACAATTTCCTGGCGTCCTCCAAATCGGCTTCCACCACCCGGAACAGCTTCTTCTGCTTGGGGAACTGCTCCGCAATGACGAGCTCAATATCCTCCGCCAGTTTCCGGAACGGAGCCACGATCAAGATTGGTGCCTGCATAAAATCCCTCCAAAAACGGGTACAAAGCGGCAAAGCTTTGTACCCGTATGCCTGTTATTTCCCTGTCAAAGCCCGATGCTGTAGCGGTTGACCCACTCCGAATGCTCTTTCGCATAGGCGCGCAGGACCTCCAGCCCCTGATAAGCCGGACTGTCCGCGGCAATCATGCGGTAAGCTCCGTCGAGCGTGCTTTCAAGCTCCTGCCAGCCATCCTGCGGCGTCCAGCGTTCCGCACGCACCGTGCGCTCCGTGCCCTGCGGCAGATTGACGGCCTTCTTCATGAAGACGATCTGCGACACATTGCCGTTGGCGTCCTTCGTCTCCGCCCACTGCCAGACGATCATATTTGAGCCCTTCATGCGCATCGTCGTCGTATCGGCCGTCACATGCGTCGTGACACCGTCCACCGAAGTATTCTCCCACAGTGTAATCCAGCGGTCCGCGGCGCTGCTGCGCGCCACCTCGCCCTGACCGAAGACACTGTCGACAATGGCCGTATAGAATGATTCATCGAACTGCTGGCTCGTGATCTCCTTGACACGGCCATCCGTCTTGGACCAGATGACCTTGCCCTGCGGATCGTAGAAATCCTCTTTCCGATACTGTACGGTACGGTTCTGCGGATTGACCACGACCTCCGCCAGGCTGTACGAGAGCTGCGCGGGATCCGGGATCAGCGTACTCAGGCCATAATTCTCAATCGTCTCCTGAGCCCCTTCATAACTGTACGTCGTCTTGGTCCAAGCAGCGATCTCCGTCGGCACCGTACCGTGACTCGTCACGGCACGGTGCGTGACCACGACGGAAGACGGGTCAAAATACTTGCTGTACTTGCTGTCGGAATTCAGCCAGTACCAGCCATCGGCACTTGCCGTCCCCATCGGCACGACAAAAAGAGCGGTCAGCAGCAGGAATGCGGCTGCCATGCGGAAAATCTTGAACATAGAGACACCTCATTTCACGCAAAACATCACGAACACACTGTTACCTTTCCTTCTATTCTACCTGTTTCCGTACAATTCGGCAAGAATCCTCACATTTCATGCGGCAAACGTACATCCGGCAGGATACCCAAAAGGGCCGCAATCGCCACCCCGTAATTCGTCATCGGGACTCCCTGAGCCCGGCAGGCGGCCACGCGGCTCAGGACATACTGGCGGTTGAACATGCAGGCACCGCAGTGGATGACAAGATCATACGGCGCAAGATCCTGCGGGAAATCGCGTCCCGATACGACCCGTATGTCCAGGGCACCGCCAAAACGCCTGCGCAGCAGGCGCGGCAGCTTCACGCGGCCAATATCCTCCTGCAAGGGCTTGTGCGTGCAGGCCTCCGCGATGAGGATGCGGGCATCTCCCGGCAGCTGCAGCAGAGCTTCAGCCCCCTGCACAAAGAAATCGATGTCCCCCTTGTACGCGGCGAACAGCACCGAAAACGACGTCAAAGGCGTCCCCTCCGGCAGCGTATCATGCACGATGCGAAACGCCTGCGAATCCGTGATGACGAGATCCGGCGCCTTGCGCAAGGCAGCCAGCATCGCCGGCAGGCGGTCCGTTGTGCAGCTCGACACGAGGCATTTCCTGTCGAGGAGCTCCCGCAGCGTCTGGACCTGCGGCAGGATCAGCCTCCCCTTCGGCGCCTGGATATCCTGCGGCATCACGAGCAGCACATGACAGCCTTCCGCCACGACACCGCCCGTGATCGTGCGCTCCCGGTAATCCTCCGGCAGCGCCCGCATGATCTCTTCGCGCAGCAGCTCCAGCCCCTGACGCTCCGTGGCACTGACGCGCAGAACAGGCTGCCCGGTTTTCGCCTCGATGCGCCGTGCCAGCCGCTCGCCTGCCTTGCCGCGCTCATCCATGCGGCTCAGCACCGCAATGGCCGGGATCTCCCGCTGACGGAAATGTGCCAGCCAGCGAAGCTCCTGCTCCATATCCTCATCCGTAAACAGCACGAGCGCGATATCCGTCGCCTTGGCCGCCTGCCGCGTCTTGTCCACGCGCAGCTCGCCCAGGGTCCCCTCATCATCGAAGCCGGCCGTATCGACAAAGACCACCGGCCCGATGCCATGGATCTCCATCGATTTATACACGGGATCCGTCGTCGTGCCCGGCACTGCGGAAACCGTCGCCACCTGCTGCCCCGTCAGGGCATTGACGAGCGATGACTTGCCGCTGTTGCGGCGGCCGAACAAACCGATATGCAGCCGCATCGCGCGCGGCGTATCATTGAGACTCACATTGCATCCCTCCTGTCCATGACATCACCTTACCACATATGCTACAATAATACCAGACTTAAATCATCATAAACACGAATGATTCGGAGGCATATCATGAACGATTATACCAGTTTCGAAGTCGGGCAGAAATTTCCGCTGCCCATCAAGACACAGGCCGATGGCGGCATGTTCCAGCTTGACGCCAACGGCGCCATGTTCATCCTGCAGCTCTCCCACACGGACGTCATCGCGCGCGAAGCCTTCCGCACGGGCAAGATGGAATTCGCCCTCTACGAGCAGGAAGGCATTCTCTTCCTGCTCTACCAGATTGATGGCATCTTCAAGGAAGGCTGGGGCGATGCGCCGCTCTCCTTCGGTGCACTGAAGCCTGAGCTTCTGCCCAAGGCCGACAGTCTCAAGGACGGCATCCTGCACCTCTACCTCGTCGATACGAGCCTGCAGATCCTGCTCGCCCAGCGCGACATCAAACTCAACGACAAATTCCTAGCCGTCCTACAGAAGCACATCGCCCGCCACGAACAGCACCCGCTCTCCCAGGAAACCTTCATCAAAAAAGTCCAGCGGATCTGGGCAGCAAAGACATCGGACGCCATGCGCCAGGATGCCTGTGCCATCCAGGAAGTCCCGCTGGACATTCCTCATGCACCGAACAAAAAAGATTTACATTGATGTACTCAAAGATGCTCTCCAATCTCGTAGAGAGCATCTTCTATTATCATGACATCATGAATGCCGCGGCTGATGTAATACGTCACCACGAGATCCCCGGGACGCGCAGCCGAAAATGCGTATCCCGCGCGCTCCATAAATTCCATGGCCTCCGGCAGCGTCAGCTCCAGTGCCAGCGCCAGCCGAATGACCGTCCCCCGGCTCGGCTGGTAATGCGGCTTGGCACAAATGGCCGAAAAAAGCTTGCGGTCCATGCCCGCCGCCCGATAAATCTCGGGATTCGTGCGTCCCGAACGGTTCAGATAGCGAAACAGCAGCGACCGAAAATCCTCCCGCGGCTTCAACAGCTCCGCGGCAAGGTCCTTGGGCAGCTCCCGATACGACGGCACCTCGCGCCGTTCCGCCACCGTGATGAGCTTCGACCGGCCCGGCACCGTCCTCTTCCTGCTGGAATCGGACTCAGAATCCTCATCTTCCCATGGCATGACCACATCCATGAGGTGTGAGAAGCGTTTTCTCAGCCTGTCCACCGGCGAATCCGGCGCAGACGATGCCATCATGGCGCAGCCCGCGTCCTTACCGTTCTTCTTCTCCACCTCCTGCATAAGCTTCGAAAGCTCCGGGACAACCTTTCTCCGCCGTTTCCGGCGGTGATAATAATAGACCATGCCGATGATTGCCACCAGCCCGCCCAAAAGAATCAGGCAGCCCCACCAGGAAAGCCCCAGTTCCAGGAAAATTTCTTTTCCTTCAATTAACACATGTACATCGTTCGGCAAACGACCACTCCACTTTCACATCGGCTTCCAGCTGGATCAGCTGTGGCACATAACTGCCCTCCGCGCCTTCGTGCTTCGGCTTCTCGCCGTCCTCACATCGACGTTCATCGGTCACAATCTTATCGTCTTCCCACGGCATGATCATATCCATCACGCCCTCGAAGCGCGTAAAACTGTGATGATCCGCCACATAGCGCGGCAACTCCAGCTTCTGCGTCCTGTTGTATTCCACGTTGACGATCTCGCCGAGCTTCGTCCCGAGCCCCTCGGCCAGCTGACCGGCTTTGCGGCGCGCATCGGCAGCAGCCAGCCCCAGCAGATTCGCCTGCTCAATCGTCTCATCGCGCAGGCGATACCGGATCCGGTACGGCATCTCCTCCACGCTCGCCGTGAGCTTCAGCAAAATCTGCTCCAGAAGCCCACGGTTCAGCTCAAAGACGAGCTTCGCCTCACAATAGCACGAGTATCCCTTCATCTTACGGCGGAAAAAACCATGCTCCATCGCCTTGCCCGTCTCGAACGCCAGCATCTGCAGCGCCGTCCGCGGCAAACCGAAATCGAGCACCATCTGCTCCAGCCGCGAGAACCGGGCCTTGACGTCCTGCTGCGCCTTCGCAAACGACTTGTCCGTCTGCTGCAGGAAAAAGACAATCTCCACCTCATCCGGCATCAGCATCACCTTGCCATGCCCGACAACCTTCAACGTATGTTCTTGTTTTATTTCTCCAAAACTCATGAAAATCCCTCCCGTGTTGAAATAAAATCAGTCTATCACAGGAGGGATTCCTCATGGTCGCTCAGGAAACGACAACATACGAATATAAGTTCATCAATATGCAATTTCCCATGGAAATCCTTCCTGTATCGAACTAAAATCGTCTACACAGAAGGGCTTCTTTCTAATTACTCAGGAAACGAGGAAATCATCTATTAATTTTCCTTATATCAATCATTTGTATAAAATTTATTAATCTCAGTCAAGTATCTCTGTCTATCTGCATTTTCAACAAGATCAGATGTACAAGCTAAAAGTACATCGATAAGTTTTTTCTCATCAGATGTTATGCGATAAATTTTTCCATTTTGACTACATGTCGCGGTAGCACTCCCCAACAATTCAAGACAATCATGCCCCATACATTCAAAGCTTCCTGCTTCTTGTCTGACAATAAAAATATCACCATCGGAAAGGACTTGATATGTATCATCCAAGCCCTGTTCTTTAAGACATTTTTTCAGTCTAGCCTCATCAGTGCAATGATTTTTTTCAATAGTCATGATACTCACTCCATCCTCAACATTATTTATTAATCTTATCCATAATCATTTTCAACTGTTCTCTCATTTCCTGATTTTCACGCTTTAACGTTTCAATCTCTTGAGATTGTTCATCTAGTTTCATGGATTGATTATGGATAACTTCGGCCATTTTCTTTTTGCTCATAGCAGGAACACCTGAACCTCCAGGACCAAATTTAATGGTAATACCTGCGCTAATGCCGGGATTGCCATTGCCGACCGTCGCGCCTAAGTTCATCAAGCAATTTTCATCTGGCTGATAGAATGCACCTACAGCTGCTGCATTTGCATTACGGTAATGGCCATAGCCAACACCAAATTGCAATTTATCATCCTCATCAAATTCCATCGGCTTTAAAGCAGCCAAGGCATTGCTGCTTGCTGCGGCTCGACTGATATCGTTTTTCAGATTGCTATAGGCATTATTCATATTCTGATAGATTTGCTGCGTATTCTCATTGACATACGCTACATTTGCTGCAGATGACGGGTCTTGACTATCTGTCTTAACCCCTGTAACCACTCGTTTCTGCTGATTTCCTGATACATCTATAACAGAAGCCGAATCATCCGCAGCAATACGAACGACTTTGCCATCTGATTTAACTAATCCATAGTTGCCAACACCTTGTAGCGCATCAAAGACTTTACCACCAGAAATCAAACCTGTATCTCCGCGAGCAATCGTCCCTGTATCCAGTTTGGACTGCCAACTTTGTACATCTGCTGCCGATAAATTATCAGCGGATTTATTGACCTTCTGATCAAGATCAGCTTTAACCGTATTGCGGATTGCGTCTTCATTAACACTCACCGTATAAGTCTTGGCACCGGTAGTATCTTTTCCTTCTAACACAGATGTATTGCTTCCTGCAATTACCTTGAGAGCCGTCTGCGACAACTTTTTGATGGTATTTTTTCCTTCATCTGTCAAGTTCGTAAGGCTTACATCCGCTTTACTACCGAGATCCGTAGTCAAACCGCTGACTTTATTATCAATCTCTGCCCGATTATACGTTTCCTCCTTCGTATAGACATCCGCCTTATTGGCTTTTTCCCCCAGGTCCGATTTCATGATGTCCTTCACCGCGTTCTTGCCCGCATCCGTCAGATTGCTCAAGTCTGCATCTGCTTTTCCTGACAAATCCGTAGTCAGGCCGCCGAATTTATTATCAATCTCCGTTCGGTTATACGTTTCCTCCTTCGTATAGACATCCACCTTATTGGCTTTTTCCCCCAGATCCGATTTCATGATGTCTTTTACCGCGTTCTTGCCCGCATCTGTCAGATTGCTCAAGTCCGTATCTATTTTTCCTGCCAAAGCCGTATAAACCGTTCCGCCCGTGACCAAGCCAGTATTCCCATTTATAATCGTTCCATCTGCAACAACGGAAATCTTTTTGCGTTGCTGACCAATTGCGTTGGCTTTAGTTGCATCATCCTTGACCTTAACATAATCACCAGCCACCAGTTCCGTCGTCTGTTCGACTGTAGCCACATCGTGAGCTGCCTTGCCATCAGCTACTTTGACCAGACGATTATATCCTGCTGCACTATATGTATTTTCCGTAATAACAGGTTCTTTTGTGTAGTCATTGGTCGTGCCATCTGCGTTTTTTATGATTTTTCCTTCAGAGTCCGTATCTGTGCGCTGCTGCCAGGTCAATGTATAACCAGATATATCCCCAGCATTATGACCAAAGGCAATTGTATCCTCTTCATTGGTTGTACTTGCACGTCCTATTGCCACTCCATTAGTAACGGTAACAACAGAGGATGAACCGATAGCAATAGCACGTGATGCATTTTGACCAGTAGATCCACCTATTACAGTAGAACCATATCCCATTGCAATTCCCGATGTTCCTCCCAGAGAAACAGTATATTGCCCCAAAGCTATATTACCATTGCCACCGATTATCGAAGACCCACTCCCAAAAGCTACATTTTCACTACCACCACTTATCGAGGATTGATATCCTATGGCTACATTATAATTACCGCCACTTATTGAAGATTCATGTCCTGAAGCCGTATTGCCACTACCACCACTTACCGAGGACTCATACCCCGAGGCTTCGTTACTATATCCCCCGCTCACTGAAGACTGTATTCCCGATGCTGTATTATTATCTCCTCCACTTATTGAAGATTCATTTCCTGAAGCGGTATTACCACTTCCACCACTTACCGAGGAACTATCTCCTATAGCTACATTTCGATCACCACCACTTACCGAAGAATGGTCTCCCGAAGCCGTATTGCTAAGGCCACCACTCACTGAAGACTCATCCCCCGAGGCTTTGTTACTACCGCCCCCGCTCACCGAAGAATAATTTTCTGATGCTGTATTCCCCAAGCCACCGCTTACCGAGGAATCCTCTCCCGATGCTGTATTCATTCCGCCAGCTAAAACCTTCCCTTCCGCTGCATACACATTACCACTTATCCCCGTGGTAACAACAGCTCCAACAGTCAATGCCACTAAAATCTTCTGACTGGTACAACGCACTTTACCATGTGTACGAGCAATTTCCGCCACAGCCACATATGCATTTTTGACAATTGACCAAACGACTTTATAAATATGATTCATGGGAAACATCTTCTTTCTATGCTATATTCTTAAATGAACCTTATAAAGTTAAAAATAACTAAAAATTCAATTAAGATTATAGCACAACAGTCCCCCCCCACAAGACATCTTCTAATATATCAGAAAAAACGTTCTTTTCCAAAGAAAAAAAGAGAGCAGAAATCATTTGGTAAATAAGCAATGATTTCTGCTCTCTTATCCCTTAAACACCTATCAAACCGCCCGCAGATTGAAGTAAGCGATTTTCGGCGGGCAGCCGATGCGGCAGGGGAACCAGCTGCCGTTGCCGCAGTGGACGTAGCCGTAGGACTCGCCTTTCTGTACCATGCCACGGGTGTACTTGAACACGGGGAACAGCGGCAGGCCGAGGATGCCGAACTGGCCGCCGTGGGTGTGGCTGGAAAGCGTCAGCATGATTATTTGTCGTAGATCGCTAAATACCTGACAGCGTCACCTTATCGTATGCGTTATTCTTCTTATCTTCCGGATGCGGCTCTAAGCCGATGATGGTGATATCTCGCTGGTCAGGCCCGTAGACCCAATACATCCGCATGGCACGACTATTCCGATTTTCCAGATACGACTGCCATACTTTCATGCCATAGCGCTTTGATAACGGCCCAATCTCATGCGTATGCAACCCAGGATAAGCATGATTGCTCGCCAGCAGTTTCATGGCCTTGCCCCACTTCTGATACAATTTCTCTTCTTGTTTGGACAGCTTCCCTTCCACATGGCCCTGTCGAAGACGTTCCCAGAGAGCAAGCATTTCAGGAATGCCAAGACAAATCAAGAATTGCATAATCAAAACTCCGACAAATCAACTGGCGCTGAAACATTTCCCTGATGAAAGTTCCGGATAGAATCATCCATCATCTTCAAAGTCCTGGCTGATATCTGCTTGGGCTTGACCAGTTCACGAGGTTCCAGAAGAATACAGCCATTATCGTACTCTTTGACCTGATAATATGAATACTTCGCTCCACGAATCGTCAACCGTTTCTTGGCATCCAGATGTGCCATGTAATCTACATGAACAGTAGCATCCATATGATTTCACCCTTTCTAGTAGGTGGGAAATCCCACTTTTTATTTTATTATACAGCGCAATGAAGGACAAAGTCAATTTCCCTGTGTTACAAAGAGTCAGCAAATCCATAAATTCCAACGCACTGCTCAAAGCCTTGCAAGCACTGACCTGGAGAGATGAGCAAGGTATGTGCTAAACCGCCCGCAGATTGAAATAAGCGATTTCCGGCGGGCAACCGATGCGGCAGGGGAACCAGCTGCCGTTGCCGCAGTGGACGTAGCCGTAGGACTCGCCTTTCTGTACCATGCCACGGGTGTACTTGAACACGGGGAACAACGGCAGCCCGAGGATGCCGAACTGGCCGCCGTGGGTGTGGCCGGAGAGTGTCAGAGCGATCGCGCGTTCGGCGGCGAGGTCGATGAAGTCGGGGTGATGCGCGAGGAGCACGGTCGGTGCGCCTGCGGGCAGTTTTTCCAGGGCTTCTTCCATGTATTCTTTGCTGAGGTCCGCGAAGTGCGGCCGGTCCATTGGGTAGTCGACGCCGGTGAGGAAGATGCTGCGGCCGGGAATCTGGCGGCATTCGTTGACGAGGACCTGCACACGCGTGTGCGAGAGGTCTTCGAGGATGGCCGTCACGCCGCGGAAGTGCTCGTGGTTGCCGAGGCAGTACCAGATGCCGTCGGGGAATGCATCGACGTAACGTTCGAGCAGCCTGGCGGCCTGATGGTTCTGTGCGTTGTCGTCAAAGAGGTCACCGGTGATGGCCAGGAGGTTGGGCTTCGCGGCAGCCGTGTGCTGCAGGAGCGTTTCGAGGTCCTGCACGGAGAAGAAGGCGCCCAGATGGATGTCGCTGAGCTGTGCGATGCGGTAGCCGTCTTCGGCCAGGCGATGCACAGGAATGTCATAGGAGCGTTCAACCAGGGAATCGCGCTCGACAAAGCTGCCGTAGAGGCTCAGTCCCGCCGCGGCAGCGGGATAGACGGCGGCCTTGCTGAGCAGCCGGCGCCGGCTCTCGTCGACGGGCACAGCCATCATGCGGCGCCACAGGCAGCGGACGAGAACGGCCAGCATCACGAAGACGCTGCCGATGAGCTGCGCGAGAATGAACGCGACGATGAGCTCCAGCAAAACGGCATTGCCGCTTACCTGATGGTAGCGTATTGCACGGAACATGAACCAGGCGATCGCGATGATATCGAAGGCCAGGACAGTCAGGCGGGCATAGAGGAGTTTCCCGCCCGTCAGTAGGTAGCGCATCGGCCAAATCAGGAAAAAGAACAATACCGCCAGAAACGTTATGACAATCAATGTGAGCCAGGTCAAACCAATCACCTCAAAATTGACAAAAAAATAGACCGGTGATCCGGTCCGTGAAAATTCTCAGCCGTATTCAGGCCAAACCACGAAGATGAGCTGCTTCCGCTTGCCGTTCCCGGTAATACCAGCGGATGGATTTGCCAATCGCACAGCGTACTGCATCGAGTTCGCCGCGCTGGGCCAGTTTCTTGAGCTGAATGACATCAAAGCCACTGACCGACAAGTAACTTGCAGAAAGGAATCCACCTCGTTTCAATAACTTGCGATAACTCGCACTGTCACGACGATCCATTTCAATGTTCTTGATTGCCATGATAATCCCCCCATGGTTTTGGTCTTCTTTACAAGCCATCCTCGGGCAATTAAATTATACCACAAAATTGTAAGCTATTCCACTATGTGTCCATCATATATTTCCATTTATTTTTGTTATAAACTAAGATATAATATACTTATCTGTTATTCATGTGTATTATTGTCTCGTATAAAGGAGGCTTCCCATGCTGACCGCACAAACAAAGGAATATCCGCTCGACAAGGAATTGCAGGAGCGGATTGACCTCGTGCTGGAATCTCACAACTACGACCCCACGCAGATTGTCGGGATCCTGCTCGAGGTGCAGGACCTGAATGAACGCCATTACGTTCCCGAGCCGACGGCTTACTACATTGCCAACCGGCTGGACATGCGCGTCACGAATGTTTTCGACTGCCTGAAGTTCTACAGTGAACTTTCCCCCGTACCCCGCGCCAAGTATCCAATCCAGGTCTGCTGCTCGCCGGCCTGCCGCGTCAATGTCATTGACTCGCACCGCCTGATCGAGACGCTGCAGAATCTTTTGGACATCAAGCTCGGCGAAACGACGTATGATGGCCGCTTTACACTGGAGAAAGTCACCTGCATCGGCGCCTGCGACCGCGCACCGGCCGTGCGCATCAACGGCCACGTGTACGATCATCTCGATACGAAAGATAAGATCGAACAGCTGCTGCGTTCGCTGCCTTGAGGAGGAGGAAGATCATGACTGAACCTGTACATTTCCTGACCAAGAATTTTGGCCGTTACGATACTTCCTCGATTGGCTCGTATATGAGCATCGGCGGCTTTGAAGCACTGCGCAAAGCCGTCAACACTGACCCGAAGGAGATCACAGATCTCATTTCATCGGTGAAGGTGCGTGGCCGCGGCGGCGCCGAGTACGAGCTCGGGCGCAAGTGGAGCCAGGCACGTGCCGTGGTCGGCGAGCGCAAGGTCGTCATCTGCAACGCCGATGAGGGCGAGACGACGACGTTCAAGGACAGAGAGCTCATCGAGCACGATCCCTTCAACCTCATCGAGGCCATGATCATTGCGGGCTACGTCGTCGGTGCTACGGACGGCTACATCTACATGCGCGCCGAGTACGCCTGCTTCCGTCCGCTGCTGCTGAATGCCATCCGCCAGGCGAAGAATTACGGCTTTCTCGGCACGAACATCCTGGGCAAGGGCTTCGATTTCAACATCCACCTCTATTCCGGCGCCGGCGCCTATGTCTGCGGCGAGGGCACGGCACTCATCCGCTCCATCGAGGGCAAGGCCGGCCGCCCGCGCATGAAGCCGCCTTTCATCAAGGTCAGCGGCGTGTTTGCGCGCCCGACCTGCCTCAACAACGTCGAGAGCCTTTCAATTGTGCCGCATCTCCTCATGGATAAGGAAGGCTTCTACGCTTCGTGCGGCCAGGGCGATTCCATCGGCACGAAGATGATCAGCGTGGCCGGCAATGTCAATCATCCGGGAGCCTTCGAGATCCCGTTCGGCATGACGGTGCGCGAGATCATCTACGGACTGGCCGGCGGCGTTCAGCGTGACCGCGCCATCCGCCTGATCCAGTTTGGCGGGGCTTCCGGAAAGGTCGCCGATGCCTCCATTCTCGACACGCCGTATACGTATGAGGATTTGCGCGCGGCCGGCGTCATGGTTGGGTCCGGTGCGTTGCTCGTCATCGACGAGCGCACGAGCGTGCTCGATTTTCTGCGCATGAACCAGGAGTTTTTCTCCGAGGAGAGCTGCGGTCAGTGCACGCCGTGCCGCGAGGGCAATCTGCACATCAAGATCATCCTCGACAAGATGGCGGCGGGCACGGCTACGCGCACGGATATCGCCATCATGGCAAAGATTGCCCGCGTCATGAGCATGTCGTCGCTCTGCGGCCTCGGTGAGACGGCACAGAATACTCTGCGCTCTGCCATGAGGGTATTCCCGGAAGTTTTTGAAGTGGGAGGACCGGTAGCATGAGCAACGAACAACAACAGCAAAATGAAATCCCCATGGTCCATCTGACCATCAATAATATCCCCCTCGAAGTGCCCAAGGGCACGAAGATCATGCAGGCTGCGCAGAAACTCGGCATCGATATCCCGCATCTCTGCTATCATGAGGATCAGCGCATCAAGGCCCACTGCCGCCTGTGCTCCGTCGAGGTCGTCGGCAAGCGCCGCCTGCTCGCGGCCTGCTCGACGGAGGTCTGGGAAGGCATGGAGGTCCACACCGATACGCAGATTGTGCGCGACACGCAGGTGTCCCTGCTCCAGCTCATGCTGGCCAACCATCACAAGGACTGCCTGTCCTGCCCGCGCAACCAGAACTGCGATCTGCAGCGCCTCTGCAGCCGCTTCAACATCCAGCATTCATCGCTGCCCTCCGTCTACAAAGAGCAGCCGCGCATCGTGACGAATCCGGCCATCGTACGCGACCCGTCGAAATGCATCCGCTGCGGCCGCTGCATCCGCGCCTGCAAGGATGTCCAGGGCATCGCTGCGCTCACGTACGCCGGGCGCAGCAGCGACATCGTCGTGACGACGGCCTACAACAAGCCGATGGAACAGACGGACTGCATCCTCTGCGGCCAGTGCAGCCTCGTCTGCCCGACGGGCGCCATCGTCGAGAAGGACGATACGGAGAAGGTGCTCGACGCGCTGCAGGATCCCAAGAAACACGTCATCGTGCAGGTCGCGCCGTCGGTGCGCGTCGCGCTCGGCGATGCGTTTGGCATGGAGCCCGGTGCCATCGTGACGGGCCAGATGGTCACGGCGCTGCGCCTGCTCGGCTTCGACAAGGTCTTCGATACGAATTTCGGCGCGGACCTCACGATCATGGAGGAAGGCGCGGAATTCATGGACCGCCTGCAGAACGGCGGGGTCCTGCCGATGCTGACCTCCTGCAGCCCGGGCTGGGTCAATTACGTCGAAAAGCATTTCGGCGACTGCATCCCGCATCTTTCCTCGGCGAAGTCCCCGATGAGCATGTTCGGTGCCATTGCCAAGACGTATTATCCGCAGCAGGCCGGCATCGATGTGCACGACATCGTCACGGTTTCCATCATGCCCTGCACGGCCAAGAAGTACGAGGCCGCGCGCAGGGAGATGGGCCGCGACGGCATGCAGGATGTCGATATCGTGCTGACGACGCGCGAGCTCATCAAGCTCATCAAGTATGTCGGCCTCTCCTTCGACCATCTGCCGGAGACGGATTTCGACAGCCCGCTCGGCACGGCTTCGGGTGCCGGCGCGATATTCGGCACGACGGGCGGCGTCATGGAAGCGGCGCTGCGCACGGTCTGCGAAAAGATGACGGGCAAGACGCTCGAGCGCCTGGACTTCGACGATGTCCGCGGCGTCAAGGGCATCAAGGAATGCACGCTCGATATCGGCGGCCGCAAGATCCGCGTTGCCGTGGCCCACACGCTGCGCAATGCGCGCATCCTCATGGAGCAGGTGCAGAACGGCACCTCCCCCTATGATTTCATCGAGGTCATGGCCTGCCCCGGCGGCTGCATCGGCGGCGGCGGACAGCCGATCGGCACGACGAATGCCGTGCGCCGCAAGCGCATGGCCGCGCTCTACGAGATTGACCGCAAGCTCCCGATCCGCAAGTCGCATGAGAACCCCGTCATCCAGGTCCTCTACCGCGATTTCCTCGGCGAACCGCTCGAAGGCAAGGCGCATGAACTGCTGCATACGACATATCAGCGCGTGAAAAAAGAATATGAGTTCTGACATGAACGCATGAAGAAGGGGCTCTCAGACAAGGGCCCTTTTTTCATGCATCCGCATCATCCTGTTGTTCGTAAGCCAGCAAGTCATCGAGCAGGACCTGCAGGGCCCGGCGCGCGATGAAGACCGGACAGTCCGGCGAACAGACTTCGCAGTGGCCGCAGCATGCCTCGACGGCCGCCAGTGCTTCTTTCACCTTATCGCTTTGCAGCATTAATATCACCTCTTTTCCTGTCAAATTCTCCTGCCTTGATTATAGCGCATCACGCGGGAAATGGCATCCATCATCATTCCCGGCACACTGCCGCCAGAACTTGACAAGGCAACAGGCCGGTGGTATCCTTAAAGCAATATTGATAAACCGTTGAGGCGAAGATAACGTCAGTCATGCGCGCACAGAGAGTCCGGGGGGCTGGGAGCCGGATGGCAGACAAGCTGGCAAATGGATCGCTGAGGGCGCACTGAACCGCTTTTGCGCAGTAGGCTGCGACGTGTGGCACGCGTGAGTGGCCGGGAGCATGCTTGTGCTCCAGCAAGTGCACGGCTCGTCCGTGAAGCAGGGTGGCACCGCGAAGATTTCGTCCCTGGCAGTATGGCTTGTACTGTCAGGGACTTTTGTTTTCCTGACAGCCGAAAGACAGAAAGGAAGCTTTATCATGGAAAACGAAGCAAAGAAAATCATCCTCTCGGGCATTCAGCCCACGGGCGTCTTCACGCTCGGCAACTACCTCGGCGCCGTGCGCAGCTGGAAGCAGATGCAGGAGGATTACAACTGCTATTACTTCATCGCCGACCTCCATTCCCTGACGATCCACATCGAGCCGCAGAAGCGCCGCCAGCAGACGCGCGAAGCCTTTGCCCTGCTGCTCGCCTGCGGAATCGATACGGAGAAGAGCCTCGTCTTCGTGCAGAGCCACAACAAATGCCATGCCGAGATGGGCTGGATCATGGACTGCTGCTCGCAGTTCGGCGAACTCTCGCGCATGACGCAGTTCAAAGATAAATCGGCCAAGCATCCCGATAACATCAACGCCGGCCTGTTCACGTATCCGTCCCTGATGGCCGGAGACATCCTGCTCTACCAGGCCGATTACGTGCCGGTCGGCGCCGACCAGACGCAGCATCTCGAGTTCACGCGTGATGTCGCGACGCGCTTCAATCACACGTACGGTGAAGTCTTCAAGCTGCCGGAAGGCTACTTCCCGAAAGCCGGTGCACGCGTCATGAGCCTGCAGGACCCGACGAGCAAGATGAGCAAGTCCGATACGAACCCCAAGGCCACGATTTCCATCCTAGACGACGAGAAGACCATCCTCAAGAAGTTCAAGAGCGCCGTCACGGACAGCGATGCCTGCGTGCGCTTTGACCCGGAGGCAAAACCTGGCGTCAGCAACCTCATGACCATCTACTCGGCCGTCACGGGCAAGACGATGGCAGAAATCGAAGCCGAATTTGCCGGCAAGGGCTACGGCGATTTCAAGACGGTTGTTGGCCAGGCCGTTGCCGACGAGCTGCGTCCGATCCGTGAGAATTTTGCCCGCCTCATGCAGGACCGCGCCTACCTCGATGAAGAGATGAAGAAAGGCGCGGAGCGCGCTTCGTACATCGCGAGCAAGACGCTGACAAAGGTCAAGAAACGCGTCGGTCTTCTGCTCGAGAAATAAGAGATACCGTCATCCTATTGACGACAAAAGCCTGCCGCTAGTGCGACAGGCTTTTTGTGTCTGAAGATGGTTAAAAAGAATTCGTGTACTACGTGCTCAGTAGCGTGCAAACATCGCGCGAATCTCCTCGTGCTTGTGCGTCTCCAGAAGTGCCAGCTGCAGAAGCACGCGGGCCTTCTGCGGGTTCAGCGTATCGCTTGGGATGAAGGCGAAGTCCTCGTATACTTCCTCCGCGTATACGACGCGTCCCGCTGCGCCGCGCGTGCTGCGCACGACGAGGACGCCCTGACCGACGGCCTTGGTGAGTTCCTGCACAACCGGCCAGGGAATGCTGCCGTTGCCCATGCCCGCATAGACGATGCCTTTGGCGCCGGCCTCGCAGGCGGCCCTGACGAGAAATCCGTCGTCGTCGGCATGCCCGTACAGGATGGCCACCTTCGGCAGTTTCGTCTGCCTCGTAACCGCAAATTCGCTGTCCACCGTATGCGCACGCAGCGGGATGTGATAAAAGACGGGCTGACCGTCCTGCACGGTGCCGAGGGCGCCCGTTTCCGGCGACTGGAAGGTATCGAGCGCCGTCGTGTGCATCTTCGTCACCTCGCGCGCACCGTCTATGCGCCCGTTCAGGACCACCAGCACGCCGCAGCCGCAGGCCTCGGGATCAGCTGCCACCAGCACGGCCTGCAGGAGGTTCATCGGACCGTCGGCGCTCAGCGCCGTGGCAGGGCGCATGGCTCCCGTCAGCACGACCGGCTTGTCGCTGTGAACCGTCAGATGCAGGAAATACGCCGTCTCCTCGAGCGTGTCCGTGCCGTGCGTGATGACGACGCCGTCCACATCATCCCGCTGCAGCAGTTCCTGCGTGCGCACGGCCAGACGCAGCCAAATTTCCGAAGTCATGTCCTTGCTGTCAATCGCGGCGATGGTTTCGCCCGAAACCTCCGCCACGTCACGAAGCTCCGGTACGGCCGCCAGCAGTTCCTCCACGCCGATGGCACCGGCCTGATACCCCGTCGTGGCCGTCTCCGAAGCAGCCTGTCCGGCAATCGTACCACCTGTGGCAAGAATATGGATGTGTTTTTTCTTCATACTTCATCCCTCCTGCGGATCGAGATTGTCTACTCTTCATGGACACATTGTATCACAATCTCCCGATAAACACAAAAAAGAGGCCCCGCAGGACCTCTTCTTCAGCAGGGGATGCGTTACACTTCCTCTGCAACTTCTTTTTTGTCTTCCTTGCTCATGCGGCTGGCAAGATAATTGGCTGCAAGCGAGCCGGAGATGTTGTGCCATACGCTGAAGATGGCACCCGGGATGGCGGCGGCTGCACCGAAATGCATCATGGCCAGCGACGTGGCCAGGCCGGAATTTTGCATGCCGACCTCAATGGAGATGGCTTTCGACTTGGCGAGATTCATGTGCAGGGCCTTCGCTACGCCAAAGCCCAGGGCATAGCCGAGCAGATTGTGGAGCATGACGACGAGCATGATGAGCGCGCCCGTTTCCATGATGCGCTGCGAGCTGACCGAGACGACACCACCGACAATCAGGACGATGGCGACAACCGAGATGAGCGGCAGGAGCTTGACGAACTTCTGCACGAAATTGCCGAACAGCGTGTTGACGAGAATACCGCCGACAATCGGCACGATGACGACCTGTACGATCGACAGCATCATGGCCGAGAGGGAGATATCCACCCAGGCACCGGCGAGCCACCATGTCAGGAGCGGCGTAACGACTGGTGCGAGGATGGTCGTCGTCATCGTCATCGAGACGGACAGGGCAACATCGCCGCGTGCCAGATACGTCATGACGTTCGAGGACGTGCCGCCCGGGCAGGTGCCGACGAGGATGACGCCGGCTGCGAGTTCCGGCGGCAGGTTGAAGCCCTTGGCGAGCAGCCAGGCAAGGCCCGGCATGATCGTGAACTGTGCCAGGGCGCCGACGAGGACATCCTTCGGGCGCTGGAACACCAGGCGGAAATCACGCAGCCGCAGTGTCGTGCCCATGCCGAACATGACGATGCCAAGGAGGATCGTAATCTTCGGTGCGGCCCACTTAAACGTCCAGGGCTGGAACAGGGAAATCGCGGCGACCAGAATGACAAAGACCGCCATGTACTTGGATATGAATGCGCTGAGTTTCTCTAAAAACCTCATAATGACAAACCCCTTTCCCATGAGATTGTATACAATATTACAACCAGACGAAGGTATTGTCAATGGATTTGCGAAACTTATTTTGCATTTGTCCTCTTAAAAAGGATAGTGGCCACCATTTGAGCCGATCAAAAAGAAGATGATATAATAGAGAAAACGCAGCAACGGGAGGAATTGACATGGAAGATATGCAGGCATTCAACATGCCCCAGGAAGAGGACAGTGATCTCTTCCTGACGACCTTCGGACACTCTGTTACAGGCCCCGGCCACAAGTACGGGCCGGCCGTGCGCTCCTATCACCTGATTCACTTCATCCTCGCGGGCAGGGGAACATTCCAGGCCAACCAGCATACATACCATTTGCACGCGGGACAGGGATTCCTGATTGAACCGGATTACCAGACGACCTATCAGAGTGATGAGCAGGAACCCTGGACGTACATATGGGTCGCCTTCAGCGGCAGCCGGGCTCCTCAGATCATCGCCTCTCTGGGACTCAGCCAGGCCGGACCGATTTACGCCTGCACCGAGGAGCAGGGCGCAAAACTCGCCGCCTATGTGCAGGACATGCTCGCGCACAACAGCTTCACGCTGTCCGGCCGCTACTACCGCCTCGGCCTGCTGATGCAGTTTCTCTCCGTGCTCGCCGAGGCACAGCGCGACCTGCTGCCGCCCGCCGACAACAACACCTACATCTCCCACATGACGAACTTCATCCGTGCCCATCTCGAGGAGCCGTTCACCGTGCAAGACCTCGCAGACTACATGAACCTCAACCGCAGCTATGTGACGACGCTCTTCAAGCGCTACCTGCACTGCTCACCCCACGAGTACATCCAGAACTGCCGCCTCACCAAGGCGGAGCATCTGCTGCAGACCACGACCTTCTCCGTCGAATCGATTGCCTGCTCGTGTGGCTATGCCAAGAGCGATTCCTTCCAACGCGCTTTCCTGCGCAAGGCTGGCATGACGCCTACCGCCTACCGCCGGCAGCAGCAGAGTCCCTACCTGCAGGCTACGGATATCAAGTCAATAAAAAAATCCTGACACATCGTCAGGACTTTTTTATGCTATGAGAGCGATTCAGGCTTCGCGCGGCATGGCCTGTCTGCGGAGCGGGCCGCCATTGAGCAGCGGCAGCGCCAGATGATCGGTGAACCACTGCACGACAGGCCCCATGAAGAAGGCCGTGATGACCGTGCCAAGGCCGACATCCGCCGCGAGGAAGAAGCCGACGGCCACGCAGAAAACGTCGGTCGTGACGCGGCAGACGCGGAACGAGGCAACATGATAGCACTCCGACGCCATCAGGGCGATGGCATCATAGGCGGAAACTCCGAGGTTCGCCACGTAATAGAGTGAAGCGCCGAGACTCATGATCAGAATGTTGATGGCCATGAGCAGGCAGCGCGTGCCGAAAGTCGGATCCAGCAGCAAAAAGTCCAGCAAGTCGTGCATTGCATCGGCCACCACCCCCGTCAGGAACAGATTGATGAGTGTTGCAAAGCCGATGTAGCGGCGCTGAAGCACGGCGACGCCCACGAGCATGAGGCCCGTCAGGATCACGTACCAGATGCTGTACGTCGAACTGAAGACATTGGCGATGCCCGTGACAAAGCACGTGAACGGGTCTGTGCCAAGTGCGATCTTCTGGAAGATGCCGACACTCGCGCCACAGATTATGACACCACTGACAGACATGAGCTTTTGTCTCATCTCTCGTTTCATTGCGTTTCTCCTCTTTCTTCAATCACAATAATCTCATTCTTCATTCGGCTTCGAGGACGAACAGGCGCGACCAGAAGTCGGTGCAGTGCCTGCCCTCTTTGCGGCTCTGCTCGCCAGCCGAAAAGTCTGTCGTATCGAGGCCGGCGCGCATGAGCTCGGCGCCCGTAAATACACCCATTTCCTCATGGTCATCGATGCGGACCTTGTAGGAAGCCGTCTCATCGAGGCCGGCAAGCTTCATCCACGTGTACGGTGTGCAGGGATGCGCGAGCATCTTGTAGTAGCCGACGATGGCCTGACGTCGGTCGTCCGAAACGACCATCCAGGCCGCGGCATTGCCCGTGAACGGGTCCTTGAGACGATAGAACGTCCCCTGCTGGATCAGCCTGCGGTATTTCTTCATGAAGCGGATCTGCCCGCGGACCTCATCGAGCTCCTTGTCCGAGAGCCTGCCGAGGTCGAGTTCGTAGCCGAACGTGCCGAAGTAAGCGACATCGCCGCGCAGCTTGAGGCTCGTCTCGCGGAAGATCTGATGGTTCGGTGCGATTGAAACATGTGAGCCCATGAACGACACGGGGTAAGCGTAGCTCGTACCGTACTGGATGCGCAGGCGCTCGCCGCCGTCGGAATCATCGCTCGTCCAGCACTGCGGCGCGTAGTAAAACATGCCCGGGTCGAAGCGGCCGCCGCCCGAAGCGCAAGACTCGAACAGAATGTTCGGGAACTCATGCGTCAGTCGCTCGTAGAGGTTGTAGACGCCGAGGATGTAGCGGTGGAAGATCTCGCCCTGATGCTCCGGGCCCCAGCCGGCCGAGCCGCACTCCGTGATGCTGCGGTTCATGTCCCACTTGATGTAGTCGACTTTCGCCGTGCTCAGGACCTTATAAATGGAATCGTGGATGTAGTCGACGACTTCCGGGCGCGAGAAGTCGAGCACGTACTGCTTGCGGCCATGCGAAGCATGGCGCCCCTCCGTGTGCAGGATCCAGTCGGGATGCGCGCGGTAGAGCTCGCTGTCCTTGTTGACCATCTCGAGCTCGACCCATAGGCCGAACTTCATGCCGAGTGCATTGATGCGTTCCGCAAGGCCCGTGATGCCGTTCGGCAGGCGGCCGGTGTTCGGCCACCAGTCGCCGAGGCCGCTCGTCTCACCGCAGCGCGTGGAGAACCAGCCGTCGTCGAGGACGAAGAGCTCGACGCCGACATTGTGCGCCGTCCTGGCGATGCGCACGAGCTTCTCCTCATCGAAGTCGAAGTACGTGGCCTCCCAGTTGTTGATGAGGATGGGGCGCACCTTGTCGCGCCAGACACCACGCGCCAGGCGCGTGCGATAGAGCTTGTGGAAATTCTGGCTCATGCCGTTGAGGCCGTGGTCCGACCAGACCATGACGGCCTCCGGCGTCTGGAATGAATCCGACGGCGCGAGCTGCCAACGGAACTCCTGCGGATGGATGCCCATCGTCACGCGCGTGACATCGAAGGTGTCGACCTCCGCCTGCGCAAGGAAGTTGCCGCTGTAGACGAGCGAAAAGCCGATGGCCTCCCCCTGCTGCTCGTCTGCCTGCGGGCGCTTGAGGATAAAGAACGGGTTGTGGACGTGACCCGACTGCCCGCGCAGGCTGCCGATGGACTGGATGCCCGGGCGCAGATGCGTGATGCTCTTCTGGCGCTCGCGGCCCCACCAGCCGGAGAACTGCACGAAGTCGTAGTCCGCATCGGGGAGGTCGATGGCAAGGCTCATCACGCGCGTGAGCGCCACAGTCTCGCTGCCTTTGTTGACAAAATAGGCATTGCGGGCAATCGCATCGAAGTCGCGGAAAATCGTGTACGAGAGCACGAGCTCGACGCCCGTCTTTTCGTCGCGCAGCGTTACGAGGAGCGTGTCCGCCTCGTCGTCTGCCTCAACATACGTGGCCGGCAGGCCCGGCAGCTTCGGCTTGCCCGCGACGATTTCATGCGAGATATAACAGAAGTCCGTGATGTGGCTGCCGTCCGGCTGCGCGAGCTCCACCGCACCCTCGCGGAAGTCCGTCGTACCGTACGAGGGATACTCCTGCCGCAGGTGCTCGCGCGAGAAGCCGTACTCGTTGTCAAAGACGTAGGCCGTCGTCGGGCGGTAGTAATCCGTGTGGACGAAGTGCCCGTAGTCGCGGTCTTCCGGCAGGCGCGCGCCGAAGTATAGCTGGCCGAGATGGCCGTCACGCAGGACCTTCATGATGTAGCTGATCCTGTCGTTGTAAAGATGGAATTGCTGAGTCGCCGCCGCAAAAGAGATGCCCATAGAAAAACCTCCTAAAATCAGATTGTCGTGTTTCCGTTCGTTTAATCTGATTATAGGAGGTTTTATCCTTTATTTCCATCCGCATCTGTTGGCAGGTAGCGGATTTTTGTTGTCTCTTTTCCTCAAATGGCTTTGATGTCGGCAAAGTGCGCGAGCAGCCAGACGATCAGGTCCTCCTCGGCCCGGCAGCCCGTGAGGTCGGCGATGCTCTTGAGCGTCTCATGGGCGTTGCCGGAAGCGATGCCGATATCGGCCTGTTCCAACAGTGTCTTGTCATTGAGGTAATCGCCGAGCGCGATGATCTTCGTATCGCGATAAGCCGGCAGCTTGCGGATTTCGGCGAGCATGGAGCCCTTCGACACGCCCTGGGCCACGAACTCGTGGTAATTCGCCTCGGAATAGAAGTGATTCGACACGGAGGACGTCCCCATCGCATCGGCCTCCTGCTCAAGCATCTTGAGGCGCGAAGGCTCATCGCAGACAAAGAACTTGAGCCAGGGGGTCCTGGCAAGGTCCGATACATCGGCCAGCGGGCAGTGACGATACATGTAGTATTCATGCGGCAGGCGGGGATCATCGTTCTCCGGCCGGCTGATGATGTTGCAGGTTTCGGCCGTGTAGACCTCGATGCAGGCTTCGGGAAATTTCTCAAGGCAGTGAGCGGCAAAGCGCGGCCAGATGGCATCATCCGTCTGTCCGTCCCTGCCGGCAGGACCGTGCAGCGCGCGCGTGGCCAGGATCTCATGCTGCTGCCAGTCGTACAACATGGAACCGTTAAAGAAGATGCTCGGCGCCGTGATGGAGACATCCTTGAGATAGCCCGCGGCCGCCTCCGGCGTGCGGCCCGTGGCGATGCCGAAATGTCCGCCGCCCGCCACAAACGTGGCAATGGCCGCCTTGTTGGCCGCGGAAATGCGGCCGCCATGCGGGATGATTGTCCCGTCGAGGTCGCTGATGATCAAATAATTCTCATAAGGTTTCATATCGTACTCTCTTTCTGTCGAATAATAAGGCACATTCAGCCCTGTTTCTCATGGTGCACATACTGCGATGGCGTCATCGCCAGATACTTGCGGAAGACCTGTGCGTAATTCTTGTAATCGCTGAAGCCGACTGCCTCGGCCACTTCATAGACGCGCAGCCGCCCCTCGGCCAGCAGCGCGAGACTCTGCTGCAGGCGGAAACGGGTCAGGAGAGAATTAAAGGTATGACCCGTCGTCTCCTTGAGCTTGCGCGAAAGATAGCTGGCCGATACGCCCTGCTGGGCGGACATCTCCTCCACGCTCAGCCGCTCCTGATAGTGCGCGGACAGGAACTCGAGCACATCGCGCACGTAGGGATTCAGATGCGTGTCGGCGAGCAGCGGCTGCCAGTCCACCAGAGATACCTGTTCTTCCTTCTCGGACACAGGTGCAGGAGAAGTCTTGTCCTGCTGACGAATCCTTGTGAGCACGTCCATGAGCTCTTCCTCATCGACCGGTTTCAGCAGATAGTCACAGGCCCCGAGGCGCACGGCCCGCTGAGCATAGGAAAAGTCCGCATAGCTTGTCAGGAAGATGACATGCACGAGTATTCCCGCCTCGCGCAACTTTTCCGCCAGCTGCAGCCCGGAAAGCCGAGGCATGCGAATATCGGTCAGCAGGACATCCGGTTTCCTTGATGCGACAAGCTGCCACGCTTCAAGGCCGTCGGCCGCATCGCCGACAACCTCTGCCCCCATCGCCGCCCAGTCGATGGTCGCGACGAGTCCGCGGCGTATGATCTCCTCATCCTCCGCGATGATGAGCTTTAACACGGTACTCCCTCCTTCTCAAATGGCAGCCGCAGCGTCACAACCGTGCCGCCCGCGGGCGGACATTCAAGCTGCAGGCCATACGGACGGCCGTACATGAGCTGCAGGCGGCGATGGATGTTGCAGATTCCTGTATGCAGGGCCGGGTCAGCGCCTTCTGCCAGCATCCCGCGAATGGCCTGCAGGCGTTTTTTGGGGAGCCCCGGTCCCTGGTCCGCGATCCTCACGCAGAGGACCTTGCCAGCCGGCCGTTCCTCCCAGCTGACATCGAGGCGGATGACGATGCTGCCGTCCTCAGACGCCCCGTAACGGATGGCATTCTCCAGCACGGGCTGGAACAGCAGCCGGGGAATCCGGCAGTCCCCGACTGCCTCGGGAATCGTTTCGTCGTAGACGAGGCGCCTGCCGAAACGGTACTGCTGGATTTCCATGTAGCTGTGCGTGTACGAGAGGTCTTCGCGCAACGTTACCTTGCGTTCCTCGCCCTTGATGCTGTAGCGCAGGATGCGCGACAGATTCATGAGCATGCGCTGCGCCGCCTGCGGGTCGAGCTTGACCATGAATTTGATGTTCTCCAGCGTGTTGAACAGGAAATGCGGATTGAACTGGCTCTCGAGGCGCCGCATCTCAGAAACGGCCGTGGCTCTCGCTTCTTCCTCGGCAATCGCCCGCGCGCGTGCGCGGCTCTCGCGCCGCACGCTGACGAGCAGGATGGGAATCATGAGCAGCAGCACGCCGGCCACGATGCCGATCCCCAGATAATAGCGCTGGAGCAGGCTCGAAACCGGCATGACGGTAAAGAGCGTGAACGCTCCGTCGGCCACGGGCTGCTGCGTCACATAATACTCCTGATGGCGGAACTCCGCCAGCCAGTGATTCGTGCGCCGGATTTCCGGTGCGAGCTTGCGCAGACCGCCTGTCGTATAGCTGCTGCCCGTCCGGACACAGGTATTGCCGAACCGGTCCTGCAGCACGAAATCCAGATACGGGGACGTGATATTGCTGCGCAGATAGCGCCCGGGCAGCACGAAGAGGATATAACCCTGCAGATGTCCCTCCTCATTGCAGATGGCCCGGCCGATGACGAGGTCGTCATCTTCATACAGGGCTTCATGGGCAATGAATTCCGTCTGCGGCTCAGACGGACGTTCCTTCAGGCGGCGCAGGATGCCCCACTGGCTGCCGAGCGTCGCCAGCCCCTCGGGCAGGTAATCCCAGCTGCCGAGGACGAGCTTTTCCTCCCGATCCAGCAGGAAGAACAGGGTGCCGTCGTGCGCGATGTTGACTTCATGGTAAAGGTAACCGTAGAGCTCGGCACGAGCCGCCGCATCATGGCGCAGCTGCCCGATGCCGGCAGTTGTCGCCATCTCTGCCACGGTCTGTGTCCTGCCGTCATAGTCGCGGAGGATGCCTGCTATGACCTCGGCTGCAACAACGCGGCTTTCATCGCTGGCCACGACGACGTATCGTTCCCAGCTGATCCCGACGAGCACGAGCCCGATGACGGCCAGAAAAAGCGTTGGCAAAAGTGCATACTTCGTCAGGGCACGCCGCACTTCATCCTGAAACGTCCGCAAACCGTCCGCCCCCTTTCCCACCATTCTCATTTTAGTATAACGGTACAGCAGGAATCTGTACATACTCGATTGCAGCACAAAAGGAGGAACAGCCTCACAGCGGTTCCTCCTCCCGTAATCATATCGAAGTGTCAATCTTACTGCACGCTCGTAAAGATATCCTTGAATTTATCGAGCCATGCCTTCTTGTTCTGGTTCACGACCTGCTCATCATCGGTGATGATGTGGATCTGGGATTTCTCCTCAAGTCCGGCCGGTGCCGGCACGTCATCGCGGACGCTGCGGCGATGCAGCTTCTGCGTGATCAGGGTCTGGGCTTCCTTGCTCGTGACAAAGTCGATGAACTTCTTGGCATTCTCCATGTGCTTGGCGTTCTTGATGATGTAGATGCCATCGGGCTTCGAGATGACGCCTTCCTTCATGTAAACGAGCTTGACCGGCGCACCGTCTGCGACATATTTCGCGCCGCCTTCTTCGAACGTGCAGCCCACGACGTATTCGCCGTCGGCTACGCCCTTATAGACGGCCGACGAACCGGAGAGCAGTTTGCCGTCGAGGTTCTTGCAGAACTTCGTGACGTAATCCCAGCCGTTGTCGGGATTGCCGTTGCCCATCGCATAGAGCATGTTGATGAGGTGTTCATAAGCCGAAGAGGATTTCGACGGATCGGCCATCGCGATCTTGCCCTTGAGTGCCGGGTTCAGCAGGTCTTCATAGCCTTCCACCTTGATGTCGCCGATGAGATTCGTATTGACCATGATGACGCTCGGGATATCCGTGAAGCGCGTCATCGAGCCTTCGGTATTCTTGAAGGCCGCCTGGATATGGTCTTCGTTGACAGACTTGTACGGTTCAAACAAGTCGGCTTTCGGCTTCATCGTCGAAAGCGAGCCGCCCCAGAAGATATCGCCGAGCGGATTGGCTTTCTCCGACTCCACGCGCTTTAGGAGCTCGCCCGTACCGGCTGCCACGACCTCGACCTTGATGCCGCTTTCCTTCTCGAATTCCTCTACGAGCGGATTGATGAAGGACAGCGGATGCGGGCAATAGATGACGAGCTTGTTGTCGTCACTGCCCGATCCCGATGAATCCTTCGAGGCCGACTGGCTGCCGCCGCAGCCTGCGAAACAGGTCGTCATGACGGCTGCACCGAGCAGGGCCGCGACAATCTTCTTCCACTTCATGACAAATCTCCTCCTTTTGATGATAAAGCGATATGAAAATGAAAATACATACTTCCCAACATCAAAGCGTGACATCGTGACGCCCCGATACCTTGAAGAAAATCACCATGGCCGTGATCGTCGTCAGGGTCAGGATGGTCGACAGCGCCGCCGCCGTGCCGTAGCTGGCGCGGATGACTTCGGTGTAGATGGCGACCGACATCGTCTTTGTCGCGCCCGTGAACAGGATGATGGAGCTCGACAATTCGTTGATGGCCGTGATCCACGAAAGGATGGCACCGCTCATGACGCCCGGCAGCATCATGACGGCCGTGATCTTGAAGAACGTCTTGAGAGGTGATGCCCCGAGGCTGATGGATGCTTCTTCCATGCTCGGGCTCAGCTGGTAGAGGATGGCCGAGCTTGAACGCAGCGTGTACGGCAGGCGCCGGATGATCAGCGAGATGATGATGATCGCGGCCGTGCCCGAGAGCAACAGCGGCTCTTCATTGAAGGCCAAAAGCAGTGTGATACCGAGGACAGAGCCCGGAATGATGTACGGGAACATCGACAGGGTATCGATGAGATCGGTGAGCCAGCTCTTCTTGCGCGTTGTCAGGTAGGCAATGGTCATGCCGAGGAAGATGATGACCACCATGGCCGTCGTGCTGAAGAGGTACGTATTCGAGATGGCCGTGCCGAGATTCTCGAAAATCGTGCGGTAGCTGTCGAGCGAATACCCGTCGACGAAGATCGAACCGCTCGTCTTGAGGAACGACGTGTAGATGACGACGAGCTGCGGGATCAGCGACAGGGCGACGAGCAGGTAGATGAAGAGATGCACGGCGGCTTTCTTCCAGCCGTGAAGCTCGCCGACCTGCATGGGCCGCAGCGAACTCATCGTGAAGGATTTGCGGTTGACGATGTATTTCTGCAGCATGAAGATCGTCGAGGTGATCAGGACCATCAGGGCTGCCATGGCAGCGGCGAAATTGGCCTGGTCCCCGACTTCATTGATGAATTCCGAATAGATCATGACGGGCATGACGTTGTAGCCCTCGCCGATGAGCATCGGCGTGCCGAAGTCTGCCATCGCGTTCATGAAGACCATCAGAGCACCGGCGAGGATGGTCGGCGTAATCAGCGGCACGATGATCGTGATGACCTTGCGGATGCCGCTGCAGCCGAGGCTCTCCGCCGCCTCGATGAGTGCCGAATCGATGTTTTTCATCGCACCGGCCACATAGAGGTAGATGAATGGGTAAAGCTTGAGCGTCAGCACGAGCAGGATGCCCGCAAAACCGTAAATCGAAGGAAAATCAATGCCGTACTCGGCCAGGAAACGCGTGATGTAGCCGTTGCGCCCGCCGATGAGGATCCAGGAATACGCACCGATGAACGGCGGCGAGAGCAGCGAGATGACGATGCAGATTTCGACAACATTCTTGAACTTGATCTTGTAGAGCGTCATGAAGTACGCGACGGTCGTGCCGATGATGACCGCGAGGATCGTCACGCAGGTAGTGACGGAGAAGCTGTTGATCATCGACTGGTAGTAATACTTGCGGTCAAAGAAATGCGCGAAATTCTGCATGCTCCAGGCGCCGGTATCGGGGTCCTGGAAGGCACTGACAAACAGGGAGAACAGCGGGTAGATGAGAAACAGCGTAAAGACGCCGATGGATAAGAGCGTGATGCCCGTCCAGAAGTCCCAGTGTATTTTCCTACTCATCACGCACCACACCTTCCATGAGACTGCGGCTGCCGTCCGGCAGGAACACATTGACCTTGGCAGGATTCGGCTTCAGCGTCACCGTGTCGCCGGCTTCGAGGATGTGTTCCGCATGGCCGAGGTCCTGGCTGTACTCGATGGATGGCTGCCCCGGCACGAGCATCTCCTCGGCAAAGGAAAGGCCGTAATTGATGTACTTGCCGAGGAACACCTTGCTGTGCACCCGGCAGCGCAGTCCCTGTCCTTCCGGCTGGATGGAGAACTCCTCCGGCCGCACCGAGATGATGACATCCATGCCGGCTTTGGCATCAGGGCCGAGCGTCGCAAGCGGCATGACGTAGCCATCCTGGAAGACGGCTGCCAGTCCCCCGCCCTCCGCTTCCGCCAGGCGTCCGCGGAACAGATTGGAATGGCCGATGAACGTCGAGACGAAGACATTGTACGGGCGCGTGTAAACCGTATGCGGACGCGCCGTCTGCTGGATTTCACCCTTCTTCATGACGGCGATGCGGTCAGAAATCGAAAGGGCCTCCTCCTGATCATGCGTGACGTAGACCGTCGTGATGCCCACCTGCTTCTGCACTTCGCGGATGGCCGAGCGCATCTCGACGCGCAGTTTCGCATCGAGATTGGAGAGTGGTTCATCCATGAGCAGCACGCTCGGATGGATGACGATGGCGCGGGCCAGGGCCACGCGCTGCTGCTGGCCGCCCGAGAGCCGCTCCGGCAGGCGGTCCTGGTATTCCGTGATCTGCACGACATCGAGGATCTCGTCGACCTTTTTCTTCATCTCATCCTTCGGCGTCTTGCGCAGCTTCAGGCCGTATTCCACATTCTCGCGCACCGTCATATGCGGGAAAATGGCATAGCTCTGGAAGACCATGCCGATATTCCGCTTGTGCGCCGGTATATCATTGATCACCGTATCGTTGAAACGTATCTTGCCGCCTTCAATCGAATTGAAGCCGGCAATCATGCGCAGCAGTGTCGTCTTGCCGCACCCGGACGGTCCCAAGAGCGTGAAGAACTCGCCGTTCTCAATATGCTCGGTAAGCCCGGGGATAATCGTCAGGCTGCCGTACCGTTTGATGACCTGATCGACATGAATTGCAACACTCATGCTCTCCCCTCCCCAAAGTCCTGATGGAACGCTGTAATTCTGTAAATAAAATTCTGATATATCTGATTTATTTTCATTATAAAAAAATAAGCAGGATGGAACAATCCAAAATCCTGCAATAATATCGCCAAAACTGAACGCTAAACGTTTACTATCGGAAGACGCGAACCTCACCCGTGTTTCCGATGCCATTTACGGCTCAGCAGCATGTGATGAAGGGCCATGACGGGGTGGTAAAAGAGCATACGCCAGCCGCCGTAACGCATGACGCGGAGAATCTGGCGGCGTTTTTCCGGCGCGTAGCAGTGGATGGGGCAGACGCTGCAAAACGTCTTCTCCGCCATGCGCGGGCAGTGACGGATCCGCGCCAGCGCGTACTCCGCGAGTTCCTGGCATTCCGGGCAGAGCATCTTCCCCTGGCGCTCATGATGATGACCGCGGCAATACAGGCGGATGATCTCCTCCACCGTCCGGCATTCCTGCTGCCGCTTTTTTTCCACAGACTGTTCTTCCATCGCTGCGCCTCCTGCCTTGTTTTCCGTTTATACTCCAGTTTACCGAAAAACGGCGCAGAAGGACGTAACGGTTGTTACGCTGGCGCATTTATCCACCGTCCACCGTGCAATCTGTGGATAACATAAGAGTTTATCACAACTTATCCACAGATTGCACAGATGTTATCCCCAGAAACTGTGGACAAAAAAATACTGCCGCATCCAAATCCAAGGATGCGGGCAGTATTCTGTCCCAGGCGCAAATGCCTCAACGTTCTGTGGAAGACGCTCCCCCGGCCGGAGCCGTCTGGAAGAGGGAAATGACAAAGCCGAAGGCCGCGCCGCAGAGCGCGGGAATCACCCAGCCCATCATGAGGCTGTAGAACGGGATGTACTGGCTCAGTATGTTGTTGAGCACCGTGACGTGCACGCCCGCGGCATTGAGGCCGTCAATGAGCGAGAAGGCCAGCGTGAAGTCAAGGGCGCCCTGGTAGATGCTCTTGCGCCAGCCGATGAAGCGGTCAAAGAGCGAGAGCAGGACGAAGACGATGACGAGTGGATAGATCGTCACGAGGAACGGCACGGCCAGCGCGATGATTTGCGTCAGGCCGATATTGGAAGCCGCAAAGCTGAACAGCGTGAATAAGAGCAGCAGGCGCTCATACGAAATGCGGTTCTTGAGGAGCTTGTTGAAGAACCAGGCGCCGCCTGAGAGCATGCCGCAGCTCGTCGTCAGACAGGCCAGGATGATGATGGCGGCGAGCAGGCCATTGCCGGCCGGGCCGAAGAAGATGCCGACGGCACTTGCAAGCAGCTGGCCGCCGTTGGCAGAGTGCCCCAGCACCGAAGCGCTCGTCGCACCGAGATACGCCAGCGAACCGTAGACACAGGCCATGAGCGTGACGGTGATGAGTCCGGCGAACAGGCAGATGCGGCCAATGGCCCGGTTATCCGTGACGCCGCGCATGCGCACGGCATTGACGACGAGCGTGCCGATGGCGATGGAAGCCAGAAGGTCCATCGTCTGATAGCCGTCCTGGAAGCCCTGGGCAAACGGTGATGCCACGTAGTTGCCCGTCGCCGGCAGGATATCCCCGAGCGGCGCCGCAAACGACTTGGCAAAGAGCACGGCCAGCACGATGAGCAGCAGCGGCGTCAGGACCTTGCCGACGCGGTCGATGAGCTTGTTCGGGTTGAGTGACAGATAGTAGCTGGCACCGAAGAAGAGTGCCGTGTAAACAGCCTGCCCGATGGTCAGTCCATCGTCGCCGAGGAACGGGCGGATGCCGATCTCAAACGAGACGGCTCCCGTACGCGGCACGGCAAAGACCGGGCCGATGCAGAGATAGAGCACGACGAGCAGCGCCGTCGCGAACCACAGATACGTCCGGCGGTTGATGAGCTCGATGTACTTGCCGCCCTGCAGGGCAATGGCTGTGATGCCGAGCAGCGGCAGTCCCACGCCCGTGAGCAGGAAGCCGGCCATCGCGGTGAGTGTATGGTCGCCAGCGGCCTGTCCGAGGGCTGGCGGGAAAATCACGTTGCCTGCACCGAAAAAGATGGAGAACATCATGAAGCCGATGGTGAGCAATTCGCCGATCTTGAATTGATTCATAAAATCCCTTCTACCTTTCTAGTCGTCTGGCTGACATCCACTATCTGTCCACTCATGGTAAACATTTTTCTTCATAAAAAAAGTTCATGTCCCAAGAGCCCTGAACATGAAGGATTACAACCATAAAAATATGGCTATATTATAGCACAGCCGTTGCCGAAAAAGCAATAAAAAAACGAATATTGTGTAATACCGTAAACTTCCCGAAATCGCGGGAAATGGAAATATGCTATAATGGGAGGGAAATGCAGGGCTCACGATGAGCCGGGAAAGGAACGATGATACCATGGCAGAAGAAGAAAAACACGCAAAGACCGGCGACGATCCCACCGTCATGCAGCCGCACGGACGGGAGCAGCAGATCAAGATGGAAATCCTCGATATGATACACAGTGGCGAGAGCCCCTTCGACATCATCTACCACGTGGCCAAATGGCTCGAGAAGACGTCAGGAGAGCCCGGCTATGCCCAATACGTCGAGAACCAGATCCGCTCCATCTACGGGCTCGCGCTCGAGCATGTCAAGCCCATGCAGAACGAACTGCACGAGGTCGAAGAACGCCTCAAGCGCATCGAGGCCTCATACAAGAATCCAGCCTTCACCGAAGAAGAGCACATCCGCATCGGCTTTGCCATCGAGCGTCACAAGCAGAACATCGAACGCCTGAAGATCCTGATACAGAAGGCCGAGGCCGATCATACAAAGATGACCATCGAGAAAAATTGAGAAAAAGAAAGGCCCCTGTGCTCTGGCCGATCCTGTCAGCCAGATCCAGGGGCATAAAATGTCTTATTCTTTTTCGTTCCTCAATCCAAAACGTAAACGGTTACGTCGCGACGGCCAAAGTCCATCGCTGCACCGTAATCCTCCATGCAGAGATCAATGCGGTCGCCGACGATGGCACCGCCCGTGTCTGCGGCAATCGCCTCGCCATAGCCAGGGATATAGAGGCGCGTTCCCAGGGGAATCACATCCGTATCCACGGCTACGACGCCGTACTGGGCAGGCAGGCCCGAGGCCGTGATGCCGCTGCCGCCGCCATCCCATGGCAGGTAAGCAGTTGCTTCCATCGTGTAAACGGCACTGTAGCGGGAAAGGCCGCGCGAGGTCTCCACCTGAGCCTGTGCCTCTTCCCGTTCACGCTGCATAGCCTGCAGCTTGGCTGCACTGTCCTTTAGTGATATGTCCATATTGGCATGTATTTTCGTGTCCAAACCCGGAGCTGCTTCCACATCCTCCGGCTGATAGCCCTGTTCGATGAGGGCATCGCGTATAGTCTGTTTGCTAGTCAGAACTTCTTTTTTCTGTCCCGCGTACTCGATGGTGACGGGGACCGCTCGATAAATCGTGATGTCGGTTGTCTTGTTGTCTAATTTCTGTAACTGGTATTCGTCTTTGGCGCTGAGTTTCACGCCTGCCCGCTCAATGAGATATTCCGGGCTTCTGTGTATGCTGTTGAATTCAATGGTGCGTCCGTCGACATGAACCTGTACCTGATGCATGTCCGAGGGCATGCCCGCACGGGTGAAGCCTGTCGTCATCATCATCATGATAGCCAGTATCATGCAAAACAAGAATTTCTTTTCTACTTTTTTGTGTAAGGAAATGAGTCGCTTTAAACTCATTCAATCCCCCCTTTGTTATAGTGGGAACGCAAAAAGAACAAAATAAGTATAGCATGGACAAAAGGGTGATGTCAAATCACCCATGTTTTGTTCTACCACTTTCAGCTGTAATTAAGCTGAAAAATGGGATTTAAAAAGTGGTGAGGGAACATTTTATATGCTCCCTCACCACTTTTATGATAACTCACTTAAAGTGTATATAAATTCTCCGCATTGCGCGTCGTCACGCGAGCAACTTCCTCCAAAGAAAGCCCTCGCAGCTCCGCCACCTTCGCTGCCACGAAGCGCACGAAGGACGGTTCATTGCGCTTGCCGCGCAGGGGCACAGGTGCCATGTACGGCGCATCCGTCTCGACGAGCAGGCGTTCCAGCGGCATGGCCCGGACGATTTCCGGCAGTTTCGCCGCATTCTTGAAGGTCAGCGGACCGTCAACGCCGAGATACCAGCCCAGCTTGAGGAGTTCACGCGCCGTTTCGAGGCTGCCCGAATAACAGTGCAGGACACCGCGAATTCCCCGGCCTTCCCGTTTGAGGATGGCCAGTGTGTCGCCATGGGCATCGCGGTCGTGGATGCAGACCGGCAGATGAAGCTGGCGCGCGAGGTCCAGCTGGCGGATAAATATACGCTGCTGCAGCCGCCTTTTATCGGGATCTTTCTCCCAGTAATAGTCGAGGCCAATCTCGCCGATGGCCACCACTTCGGGCTTTGCCGCCCAGGCAGCGAGGATGTCATCCTCGCGCGCCGTCATCTCGAATGCCTCTTCCGGATGGATGCCGACGCCGGCATAAAGCCCCTCATGTGCCTCAGCAAGCGTTACGGCCCGTTCCGAGGAAACGAGGGTATCCCCCATATTGATCATGCGGGTCACGCCGGCTTCCCGTGCCCGCGCGATGACGAACTCGCAGTCCTCGACAAACTTGGCATCGTTGAGATGCGTATGCGTATCGACAAGCTCGAAGCGGCCTGCTGCCTGCTCTGCCATCAGCGCACCTCGGTGCCGGTCGGCATGTCGACTTCGAGAATCTTGAGGCCCTTGCCGTCACTGGCCGCGAGGATCATGCCCTCGGATACGACACCACGCAGCTTGGCCGGCTTGAGGTTGGCCACGAGCACGACGTGCTTGCCGACGAGTTCTGCGGGCTGATAGAACTTGGCAATGCCCGAAACGACCTGACGCTCAGGCTCCCCTTCACCGAGGCTCAGCTGGAGTTTCAGCAGCTTGTCCGCCTTCGGCACAGGCTCTGCCGCCGTGACCTCGGCTACGCGCAGCTTGACCTTGCCGAAGTCCTCAATGCCAATGACACCCGGTACAGTCTCCTGCGTCTCGTCTTTTTTTTCATTCTTGGCTTTCTTGTCTTTCTTGGCAGGTTTTGCCTGCGGAGCCTCTTCCTTCTCCACTTCGATGCGCGGGAAGAGCTGTTCCGGCTTGCCCACCGTAAGACCTGCCGGTACGCCGCCCCACTGCTCGATATCCTCGATCTGCACGTCCTTGAAGGCCTGCGGCAGGTTGAGCTGCTTCCAGATGCGCTCTGCCGTCTGCGGCATGAACGGCGAGATCAGCACGCTGATGATGCGCAGGGATTCCGTGAGGTTGTAGAGAACGTTGGCAAGCTCCTGTTTCTTTTCTGGATCCTTGGCAAGGGCCCATGGAGCCGTCTCGTCAATGTACTTGTTGGCGCGGCTGATGAAGGCCCAGACCTTCTTGATCGTCGCCGAAAGCTGCATATCGTTCATGTTCTCGCGGAAGAACGCGACCGTTTCCGCGGCATCGGCTTCGAGGGATTTGTCCACTTCGCTCTTGCCCTGCGGTGCGAGCACGACGCCGTCCTGGAACTTCAGCGTCATGTTGAGCGTGCGGTGCAGGAGGTTGCCGAGATCGTTGGCGAGGTCGGAATTGATGCGCTGGATCAGGGCATCGCGCGAGAAGTTGCCGTCCTGGCCGAGGTTGATTTCGCGCAGCAGAAAGTAGCGGATGGCATCGGCGCCGAATTCATCGATGAGGCCGTTCGGGTCGACGACATTGCCCTTGGATTTCGACATCTTGTCGCCGTCGACGATGAGCCAGCCATGACCGTAGACCTTCTTCGGCAGCGGCAGGTCGAGGGCCATGAGGATGCACGGCCAGATAATCGTATGGAAGCGGACGATTTCCTTGCCGACGAGATGAAGGTCTGCCGGCCAGTATTTCTGGAACTTCTCGGGGTCGTCAAGGAAGCCGATTGGCGTCAGGTAGTTCGTCAGCGCGTCGAACCAGACGTAGATGACGTGCTTCGGGTCGATGGGCACCGGGATGCCCCAGTCAAACGACGTGCGCGAGATGCAGAGGTCTTCGAGGCCCTGCTTGATGAAGTTGATCATCTCGTTGCGGCGCGATGCCGGCTGGATGAAATCCGGATGCTCCTCGATGTACTGGAGCACGCGGTCTGCATACTTGCTCATCTTGAAGAAATACGCTTCTTCCGAGACTTCCTGCACGGGACGGTGACAGTCCGGGCAGCAGCCGTTCTCATCGAGCTGATGCTCCGTCCAGTAGCTTTCGCACGGCGTGCAGTAAAGGCCCTTGTACGAGCCCTTGTAGATGTCACCCTTGGCGTAGATGCGGCGGAAGACCTCCTGCACGACGCGCTGATGGCGCTCCTGCGTCGTGCGGATGAAATCATCGTTGCTGATGTCGAGGCGTTTCCAGAGATTCTGGAAGCCCGCAACGATCTTGTCGACGTATTCGATTGGCGTCACGCCGGCTTCTTCTGCCTTCTGCTGAATCTTCTGGCCGTGCTCATCCGAGCCCGTCAGAAAAAAGACATCGTCGCCGATCAGGCGGTGAAAGCGGGCAATGGAGTCCGCGATGGTCGTGCAGTACGCATGGCCGATGTGGAGCTTGGCGCTCGGATAATAAATCGGCGTCGTGATATAAAATGGTTTCTTTTCTTTCATGAGACTTCCTCCTCCGCGGCCGCTAATGGAACGCCCGCTCACTTTGTTGCCCCCTTATTATAAAACACTTTGACAGGATTGGGCAACTAAACCGTCTGACCTGCCCTCACTTGAGGCAGGCTTCAAAAATAAACTGGTTGGCCAGTACATTCATGTTGGCCGAATTGATGTCAGCCGCTTCATCGAGCATCTGCCATGCCTTGTCATATTTCTTCTGGCGGATGTAGGCCACGGCCAGCGCATTCTTGGCATCTGCTGTCTGCGGCGTCAGGCGCAGCGTTTCCTGGAACGAATGGATGGCGTCCTTCTCGTGCTTCTGAGCGAGCTCGATGAGCCCGCGGTTGTACCAGGCCTGCATGAACTCCGGATTGCGCGCGATCATCGCCTCATAGCTCTTGAGCGCATCCTTGAGGTGTCCCGTCTGATGCTGCGTCAGCGCCAGGTCATAGTAGGCGGCCGAAGACTCCGGTGCGAAATGGATGGCCTGGTTGAAATCCTGCTCTGCCGCCTTGTAATCCTGACGGTTGAAATAGACGATGCCGCGGTAGAGATAAGCGCCGGATTCATCGGGCATCTCGCGGACCTTCTTCTCCGCAGCGGCGAGCGCGGCATCCGAACCGTCCGGTGCCTGCGCTTCCTGCCAGAGCCAGAGGATCTCCTGGCCATAGCGCGTCCCCGGCACGGCCCAGACGCCATTGAGCCCCGTCCACTTCGTCACCTGGCCGTAAATCTCCGGACGGTTCTCCTTCAGCAGCTTATAGCGCGGATCGACGAGGGCCGTGTGCGGCAGTTCCGTGCTCGCATAGGCCAAAAGGTGCTGGATGTGCGCACGCACGCCGAGCTGCGGTGTCGCAAAGCTCAGGCCCGGTTCACGGTTGCCCGTCGCGCCGAGGCCGCAGAAGTTGTTCTGTTTGGGCGAGACATCGCCGCCATAGGCAAAGACCCCCGTCTCCTTCAAGGCCTGGCAGAGCGCCACATCGGGGCGGATGCCCTCGCGGCCGGCTTCCTCATAATAATAGCGGACGATGTCCTCGACGGAGCAGTTGAGTTTCGGCTGCGGGTTGCGCTTCTCGATGAAATGCACCATCTGTTCCTGCGTGGCCTCTGCCGCCCCCATGATCGTGATGGTATCGGCTGCCGCCGCTGCCTCCAGCATGGGTTCGGCATACGGCTTGGCCAGGCGCCATTTGACGGACTGCATGGCCTTCTTGTTGGGCTCTCCCGGCATCACCTGCGGGAAGTCCGGCCGCCCGGGGATGGTCCTGACGGATGCCTTGGCAGGAACGCTGCTCTGCGTTGCCGCTTCTGCCAGAGGCTGCTGCGCAGCCACGGGGGCCAGCAGCAGGCCGCAGGCCGCCGTCGAGATCAGGAACCAGCGCGAGATATTCATAGAAAAACCTCCATTGCATGTGCATGAATCTGCATCATTTTCTTGATCCTTTCCATTATACCATATGCTGTCACGCATCATGGACCTCAAAATGGCAAAAGAAAAGCTCTCCGGCAGACCGGAGAGCAGTTTCAGGGGAAATAGGGGAAAGGGCCCGCAGGCCCTTGTGCGCACTCAGGCACGCGGCCCGGTGGAATCACGCACGATCAGGGTATTCTCGAGCGTGATGCGCTTGCTTTTGCCGCCGTGGATCATCTCGACCAGCACGACAGCGGCATTGCTGCCCAGTTGGAACATATTCTGATCCATCGTCGTGATTTCCGGCTCGATAAGGCTTGCGAGCGTGATGTTATCGTAGCCGACGATGGACATATCATCGGGGATGCGCAGGGAACGGTCCTTGCAGGCCTTGACGGCACCCGTGGCCATGAGGTCGTTGCAGCAGAAAATGGCCGTTGCCTCCGTGCGCGGCAGGATGTCGTAGAGGCGGTTGCGGGCAGCCGTGACCGTCTCGATGCTGTTGCCCTCGCCGATATCCACGATATCCTCTTCATGGAAGCATTTCTTCTCCTGCATGAGCGAGCGGTACGCCTCTTCCTTGATGGTATAGGAATCCGAGTGATCACCGCGCACAAAGAGGATGCGCCGGTGCCCGAGTTCCATTAGGTATTCGAGCGCCTGACGCGTCCCGAGCGCCTCATCATTCGTCACATAGGAGACATTTGGGATGCGGCGGTAGCCGTTGATGAAGACGAGGGGCACCCGCTTGACGAGACGGCGGTAAAAGGTTTCTCGCATGCCCTGCGTATTCGGGCTGATGACGATGATGCCCGATACATTGCGGGACACAAGCGTCTTGATGCATTCCATCTCCAGCTCGGGGTCATTCTGCGCACAGTTGAGCAAGAGCGTGAAGCCCTCCTTGCGCACAGCCTTCTCAATGCCGTCAATGACTTCCGCAAAGAACATATTGTAAAGGCCCGGCACGACGACACCGATGGTCGAGGAGCGTTGCATATTGAGTTCGCGGGCCTGCACATTCGGCACGTACTGCAGTGCCTCAATGGCCGCCTGCACGCGGTCCCGCGTCTCGCTCTTGACGGGATAATTCCCATTGACGACGCGCGAGACGGTTGCGACCGAAACACCGGCCGCTCTGGCGACATCGACAATCGTCGCTTTCTTCGTTGCTTCCATTTTCTTTCCTGCTTTCTGGATTACGGACGCTCAAGCTCACGCCTCATCCACATGAGCGACGAAGCGGTCGAAAGCCTCCATGCCCTGCGGATTGCGCTTGTACACGCCAGCATGGGTCAGGACAGTCTCGAATACCTTGCCGATTTCCTGCTTGAGGATACCTGCCACCTGGTCTTCCGTAACGTTCGGATATTTCTTGTGCAGCATCTTGTACCAGTCTGCATGGCTGGCGATTTCCGGCATGCCGGAAATGTCTTCCGTGCCCTTGACGAGTTCCTGTCCGACAGCCGCCATCTCCTTCTTGAGGCGTGCAGGCAGGACGGCAAGGCCCATGACCTCGATGAGGCCAATGTTTTCCTTCTTGATGTGATGCACTTCCGCATGCGGATGGAACAGGCCGAGCGGATGCTCCTTCGTCGTGCGGTTATTGCGCAGCACGAGATCAAGCTCATAGAGATTACCGCGGCGGCGCGCAATCGGTGTAATCGTATTGTGCGGCGTGCCGTCCGTCTCTGCCAGGATTTCCACGCTCGGGTCGCTGTACGCGCGCCAGGACTTGAGGATCTTGTCGGCCAGAGCCGTCAGCTTCTCACGGTCCTCGCCCTGCAGGCGGATCGTCGACATCGGCCATTTCACGCGGCCAGCCTTGATGTCCTCAAAGCCCTTGAAGTGATACGTTTTCTCGATTGGGGCCTTGGCCATCGCAAAGGTATAGCGGCCGCCCTGATAATGATCGTGGGACAGGATGGAACCGCCGACAATCGGCAGATCGGCATTGGAGCCGAGGAAGTAATGCGGGAAAATCGTCACGAAATCCAGGAGATTCTCAAAGGATTTGCGCGATACCTTCATCGGCACATGTTTGCGGTTCAAGACGATGCAATGTTCATTGTAATACGTGTAGGGGGAATATTGCAAGAACCAGCGGTGTGCCGAGAGGCGCAGCGGAATCAGGCGGTGCGTCTCTCGGGCCGGATGGCCGGGGTGACCGGCATAGCCTTCGTTCTCACGGCAGAGCAGGCATTTCGGATAGCCCGAGGACGGTGCGCTCTTGGCCTTGGCGATATCGCGCGGGTCCTTCTCCGGCTTGGAGAGATTGATCGTGATATCGAGGTCGCCGTATTCCGTGGCCGTCTTCCAGATGATGTTCTTGTCGATGCGGTCCTTGCGGATGTAGTTCGAAGCGATGCTGAGCTTGTAGAACTCATCCGTTGCGGCTTTCGGGCTGCGTGCATAATCGTTGCGGAAGCGGCGGACGACCTCAGACGGGCGCGGCATCACGCAGTCCATGATGCGCGTATCAAAGAGGTCACGCTCCTCCGTCGTATTCTCGATGATGCCTTTCTCCGCTGCATAGTCGAGCATGTTGTCGAGGATGGGCATGGCCGTCGGCAATTCTTCATCGATGAGCTCCGGCTCGAATGCATCGACCTTGAGCACGTCGATGAGGCGGTTGGCCGCATAGTAAAAGTCATCCTCGTTGATCAGCGTATTCTGCCTGGCAAAATTCAGCAGGCGGTTGATTTCCGTATTGATTGACATGATGATTCCCTCCAGATCGATCCTGCAAACCAGAACCGCAGACGAAGGATTCCCCCGCCTGCGGTATCTGCACCTGTCTTATTTCTCGTAACCGTTCGGATGCTTCTGATGCCAGGTCCAGGCCGTGCCGATGACCTGCTCGACATTCGTGTACTGCGGCTTCCAGCCGAGGATCTTCTTGGCCTTCTCGGAAGACGCGATGAGCTGGGCCGGGTCGCCTGCACGGCGTGCACCCATCTCGACCTTGATGTCCTTGCCCGTGGCCTTCTTGGCTGCCTCGATCATTTCCTTGACCGAGAAGCCCTTGCCGTTGCCGAGATTGAAGATATTGCTCTCGCCGCCCTTGCGCAGGTACTCGAGTGCCAGTACATGAGCATCGGCCAGATCGATGACGTGGATGTAGTCGCGCACGCACGTGCCGTCCGGCGTCGGATAATCATCGCCGAAGATCGTGATGTGGTCGCGCTTGCCGAGCGGAACCTGCAGGATCAGCGGGATCAGATGCGTTTCCGGATGATGGTCTTCACCGATGGAACCATCATCGATGGCACCGGCTGCATTGAAGTAACGCAGCGATACGTAGCGGATGCCGTTGGCACGGCTGACCCACTTCATCATCTTCTCCATCGTGCGCTTCGATTCACCGTACGGGTTCGTCGGGTTCGTCTCATCATCTTCCATGATGGGCACGCGCTTCGGCTCACCATAGACGGCAGCCGTCGAAGAGAAGACGATCTTATCGACATGATGACGCACCATGGCTTCAAGCAGCACCTGCATGCCATACACATTGTTGTTGAAGTACTTCAGCGGCTTCTCAACGCTTTCGCCGACGAGGGAATTGGCAGCGAAGTGAATGACGGCCTCAATCTTGTTTTCCGTGAAAATCTTGTCGAGCACATCCTTATCGCGGATGTCACCTTCGTAGAACTTGGCCTGCGGGTTGAGGGCATCGCGATGACCCGTCTGCAGGTTATCGACGATGACGACATCCTCCCCCTTCTTTACCAGCTGATGTACTGCGTGCGAACCAATGTAACCGGCGCCGCCACAAACGAGAATAGACATGTCTCTGCTCCCTTTCTATCTTGCTTCTATATGACAGATCTCAAAACTGAACCAACCGGAACGCGGGGCTCAGCCATCGATGCGATGCGTACCATCCGAAATGCTGGCGACCACGAAGCTCGGTGCATAGCCGATCTTCTTCGTGTAAGCCTCACCGACATTCTTCTTGAAGGCTTCAATGGCATCATTCTTGACCAGGCTGACCGTCGAGCCGCCAAAGCCGGCACCCGTCATGCGGGAACCGATGACGCCCTCCTGCTGCCAGGCAATCTCAGCCAGCGTATCGAGTTCCTTGCCCGTGACTTCATAGTCATCGCGCAGAGAGAAATGCGATTCATTCATCAGACGGCCGAACTCCTTGACGTCGTCGTTTTCCAGTGCCTTGACGGCAGCCAGCGTGCGGTTGTTCTCATAGACCGCATGGCGGGCACGATGGCGCTCGAGGACTTCCTCGATGTGTCCGGCAATCTGATTGAACTCATCATTGCCGAGTTCGCCGAGGGCCGTGAGGTCCGGCTTGACTTCCTTGAGCTCGTTGAGCGCATGCTCGCACTGTGCGCGGCGCACGTTGTACGCACTCGAAGCCAAGCTGTGCGGCTTGTTCGTATTCGTGATGACGATGCTCGCATCCTTGAGGGTAATCTTGCTGTAACGATACGACAGCGTGTTGCAGTCCAGGAGGATGGCACAGTCCTTCTTGCCCATGCCGACGGCAAACTGGTCCATGATGCCGCAGTTGACGCCGACAAACTGGTTCTCAGCCTTCTGGGAGAGCTTGACCATCTCGATCATGTCGAGCTTGAAGTCAAATGCTTCGTTGAGGATGACCGAGGTCAGGACTTCCAGCGAAGCGGAGGACGAGAGGCCTGCACCGGCTGGCAGCGTGCCGTAAATCAGGATATCAAAGCCATGCGTGGCTTTGTGGCCGGCCTTCTCGAAGACGTCGACGACGCCCATCGGGTAGTTGGCCCAGTTCTTCGCTGCATCGTAAGCAAGCCCCGTCATCGGGAATTCGATGATGCCCTTGTCCGCAAGGTTCATGGAATACATTCTCGTCGTCATGTCCTCGCGGTCCGCAACCAGTGCGTACGTACCGAGGGAAATTGCACAGGGGAATACATGGCCTCCGTTATAGTCGGTGTGCTCACCGATCAGGTTGACACGCCCCGGAGAAAAGTAGCTGCGCGTTGCCTTCTCACCGAACTGCTTCGTGAACTCTTTTTTCATCTGCTCTAAGATTTCCATGTTGTAACCCTCCATCGCGTTTTTTGTGTTTGCCAGGAAACATCCTAGTAAACGTTTTCTTGTTCCCCTTAAAATATGGTGCAAACCCATGGAAGTTCCGATTTGCACCATCTTTTTTCTTGTTGTCTCTAGTTTACCGCGTCTTCGTTGTATTGTCAAGTATTATTGTAAACGTTTTCTAGTTCTTTTTCTATGAAAACAGCGACGGCTCAGGCGAGGAACGCGCGCAGCAGGGCCATGAGGGCTTCCTGATCCTCTGCACCCATCGTTTCGCGGGCCGAATGCATGGCCAGGATGGGCACGCCGACATCCATCGTGCGCACCGGCACGAGCGCCGAGGCAATGGAGCCAAGCGTCGAACCACCACGGCTGTCGCTGCGGTTGACAAAGAACTGGCAGGGAATGTCGTGCGAGGTGCAGAGTTCCTTTATGATGGCCACTGCTTCAGCATCGCCGGCATAAGACTGGCTCGCAGCCTGCTTGATGGCAAGGCCGCCGCCGAGGACCGGGTGCACGACGGGATCGCTTTTCTCGATGTAGTTTGGATGCACGGCATGAGCGACATCGACGGATAGCAGGAACGCCTCGCCGAGATCGCGCTGCAGCCGGTCTTCGTCCAATGACAGGCCGCGATAGATGCGGGCCAGCAGTGCCGGCAGCACGAGCGAGCCTGCGCCCTGCTTCGTACGGCTGCCGACCTCCTCGTTGTCAAACAGTGCCACGAGGCGGATGCCTGCGAACTGCTCCGCTGCGCAGAGGCCCTGGAGGCAGGCGAATACCGAGGTCAGGTTGTCAAGGCGCGGAGAAGAGATCATTTCGCCGGCCAGGCCAAACACCGTCCCCTGTTCAGCCGGATACGTGCTGAGCTCATAGGAGAGGATGTCATCTTCAGGAACGCCGAGCTCCAGTGCCAGCCACGACAGGAAGTATCCCGCCGTCAGGCCCTTCTGCCGGCCAAAGGCAGCCGCCAAGGGCAGCATGTCCTTCTGCGGATTCAGCGCCCCCTTTTCGTTGACCTCACGGTCCATATGGATGGCAAGGCTCGGGATCGTCAGGAGCGGACGGCCGATATCGACGAGGCGCGTTTCCGGATGAAACGCGTCGAGGCCGCGCAGCACCACCTTGCCTGCCAGCGAAAGCGGGCGGTCGAGCCATGAGCGCAGGATGAGGCCGCCGTACCGTTCGACATTCAGGAGTCCGTAGCCTTCCTTGAGCATGCCCGCCTGCGGCTTCAGGCGCAGGCAGGGAAAATCCGTATGCGCAGCGGCCATGCGCAGCGGACCGTCCTGCCCGCCCACGGCAAATGCCAGCAGCGTCGAGCCGTAAACCGGCACGTAATAGCGGCCGCCTCGCGAGAGATGCCATTCATCCGGCCACGACAGTGCCGTAAAACCGGCGTCTTTCAGAAGCTCCTCGCTCCTCTGCACCGTGTTGGAACGGCGACGTGCTGTCGGCGATGAAATCCAGGAGATCACGTGTTGTCTGTTTCATAGAAGTTTCCTTTCCCAGGCCTCTTGCCCAACAAAAAAGGCCGCCGCATGGCGGCAGCCTGCATCCATTCTTTGTCAAATGCCTTCCGGCGAACCGGCATCGGCAGCCAGCAGGGCGGCGTAGACGTCGCGGCGGCTCATTCCGAGCGTCTTGGCCGTCTGGCGCATGGCCTCCTTCTTGCTGACGCCTTCGGCCATGAGCTGCCGGCAGAGGACCACAGGGTCCTGCGGCGGTTCCTCCGCCTCCGCCAGAGCTTCCGCATCGGCACCGGACACCACGATGACGAATTCCCCGCGCGGCTCGTGTTCCTCGTAATACGCGAGGAGCTCAGCCAGTGTGCCACGGCGGAATTCCTCAAATTTTTTCGTGAGCTCGCGCCCCAGAGCCGCTTGCCGGCCGCCGAGCACGGCGATCATCTGGCGCAGCGTGTTCTTTAGGTGATGCGGTGCCTCGTAAAAGATCAGCGTGTCGCGGTACGGGCAGACCTCCCTGAGGATTTCCTGCTGCTTCTTGGCCGTCTTGGGCAGGAAGCCGACGAAGGTGAACCGCGTCGTATCGAGCCCGGAGCAGATAAGTGCCGAAAGCCCGGCATTGCAGCCCGGAAGCGGCGAGACGCGCACCCCCTGCGCAATGGCCAGCGCCGCGAGATGGCTGCCGGGATCGCAGATGCCCGGCAGGCCGGCATCGCTGACACAGATGAGGTCGTGCCCCTCCAGCAGCCATGCGACGAGCTCCGGTCCCTTTGTCAATTTGTTGTGCTCGTGATAGCTCGTCAGCCGCGTATGGATATCGAAATGCGTCAGGAGCTGGCGCGTATGCCGCGTGTCCTCGGCGGCAATCAGCTCCACCTCCGACATCATGCGCACGGCACGGTACGTCATATCTTCCAGGTTGCCAATGGGTGTCGCACAGAGATACAACGTCCCCGGCTCATTCCGTTCTTCAGTCATCATAGCGTCAATCTCTTTCTGTCAGTCCGTAAATCTTGCGGATGGCCTCCGTATAGCTGCCATCCTCCTCATGCACGATGAGCGGCGGCAGGACCTTGAGCCCTCCGGGGGCGGCGCCGACCACGGCTTCCACGAGCATCATGTTCGGGGCCTTCCCGGCCTTGGGCTGTACCATCTGCAGCCGCTTGGCCTCCATCTGATGTTCGTGCAGTGCGACAAGGATTTCCCCGAGTCGCTCAGGCAGATGAACCATCGCGAAGCGGCCGCCGAACTTCAGCGCGTAGCGGGCCGCCGTCACGACATCGTCGAGCGTCGCCGTGAATTCATGGCGCGCCCGTGCCACCCCCTGGATCCTGTTGGCCTGTCCATGAGCGACGGGCCGGTAAGGAGGATTGGCCAGCACGACATCGAACGTTTCGGCCGGGTACATGCCCCGGATGGCCCGATAATCTCCCTCGCGCACCGTGATCTTGTGCTCCAGCTCATTCATCCAGACATTGCGGGACGCGAGCTCGGCCATGACAGGACTCAGCTCCACGGCTTCCACATGGGCGACTTCATCGGCCATGATGAGCGGAATGACCCCCGTGCCCGTGCCGAGCTCCAGGACATACTGGCGCCTGTGAAAACGCGGGAAATGCGCCAGCAGCACGGCGTCCAGCGAAAAGCAGAACTCCTGTGTGTTCTGGATGATGTGACGGCCGCTCTTCATGAGGTCGTCGAGGCGCTCATGCGGCTTCAGTTCCGGTTCTCTCATGATTTCTGCTCGGGCTGGCCGCCATTCTCACGCGTCGCGCGCGGTGCACGCGGGCGGCGTTTCTCACGGGAGCGCGTCTGACGTTCCTGCCCCGCACCGCTTTCCTTGCTGGTGTCGCGCGGGCGGCGCGGACGACGGCGGCGCGACGGCATTTCTCCCTGACCGTCCTTGTTTTCCCGGGTGTCGCGCGGCTGGCCGTTCCGGCTGCTGCGCGAGCGGCGCGGCGTGCGTTCGCGGTCACTGCGTTCTCCGCGGCTGCGCGGTGCGCGGCGTTCCGAGCGGGGTTCACCCTGCTGCCCGGTCCGTTCCGCTGCCGCAGGCTTCGCCTCTTCTCCGCAGTCCTCATCCTTCTCGATGACATCCTCCCAGGCGGCAACGATGGTCCGGCTGTTGTCCAGGAGGATCGTCGCCGTGCGGCGCTGCTGGTTCAGCGAAATGACCTTGCCCTCGCCGTCGACCGTGACGACACGGCCGCCCTGCTGCGGCGGCTGCACCTTCGGCGTCTTCTTGTGGCACTGACCGCAATAGCAGTCGCTCTCGTACTTGAGGCAGCACATGAGACGCCCGCAGATGCCCGAGATCTTCGTCGGATTCAGCGACAGATTCTGTTCCTTGGCCATGCGGATGGACACCGGCTCAAAATCGCCGAGGAATGTCGCACAGCAGAGCGGGCGGCCGCAGCAGCCAATCCCACCCATAAGCTTCGCTTCGTCGCGGACACCAATCTGGCGCAGCTCGATGCGCGTGCGGAAGACGGAGGCGAGATCCTTGACAAGATCGCGGAAATCGATGCGGCCATCCGCCGTGAAGTAAAAGATGATCTTATTGAGATCGAACGTGTACTCGACATCGACGAGTTTCATCGGCAGCCCATGCTCCCGGATCTTCTTCTCGCAGATGCCGAAGGCGTCTTTCTCCCGCTGCTTGTTGTCCGCCACGCGCTGCAGATCCTGCTCATTGGCCACGCGCTGGACAACCTTCAGAGGCTGCGTAACCTCTTCCTCCGAAACTTCACGCGGCCCGATGACCGTCAGGCCGCACTCCACGCCGCGAGCCGTTTCGACCACGACGCGCTGCCCCAGCTCAATCTCAAGCTGCCCGGGGCTGAAATAATAAATCTTTCCCGCTTGCTTGAAGCGGACACCGATAATCGTATACAAAATTTCCTCCTGCTTGTCAATTACGTATCTGAACCACATCGCGCATGCGGATGTGGAAACCTTCCATCAAGAGACGCAGATTCACATTGCTCTGCAGGCGGCGCTGCGTCTCACGCACCAGGGCCAGCAGAGAAAAGATGACGGGTTCCGGGAACGACGGCAAAAGTGCCAGCAGACGCGCCCGGATATCCTTATGGTAAATGAGACTGCTGCCGCCGTCCTCATACAGCACCAGCATATCGCGCAGCATCATGTTGAGATACAGGAACCATTCCGAAAGCGTCTCGCGGTCGAACTCGCCCATCTCCTGCGAACGCTTCCAGACCGATGTCATATCCAACTGCGGAAGCTTTGCAAGAAAATCCAGGGCGTCATCGCGGCGCAACAGTCCTTCATGCTCATGCAGGGCAATGGCACGCCCGATGCTGCCGTCAGAAAGAGAAGCGAGTTCGTGCGCCTCTTCCGCAGCAATGCCCCGCTGGGCCAGCACGCGCACAATGGCATCTTCCGGCACCGTGCCGAACGAGAGCGGCATGCAGCGCGACAAGATCGTATCGAGCAGGGAACTCCTGGCTCCCGTGACCAGAAGGAACGTCACCGCTCCCTCCGGCTCCTCCAGCGTCTTCAGCAGGCTGTTCTCCGCCGCTTCATTCATGCAGTCCGCATCGTCGATGAGGACGACGCGCTGCTTCGACAGGACGGGGTAACGCGAGGCCTCGACCTGCATCGAACGGATGGCGTCGATGCGGATGACCGCCGCGCTCCGGCCCGTGCGTTCCGGCAGGACCTCCAGATAATCCGGATGTGTGCCAGACGCCATGGCCCGGCAGGACGCGCAATGGCCGCAGGGAGCGTCCTCCGTCTCACACAGGAGCGCAGCGGCGAGGACATGCCCGAGCTTTTTCTTGCCGACACCATCGGGGCCGGTCAACAGCAAAGCATGCGGCAGCCGATGCTCGCGCAGTATCGTCCGCAGCTGCATCTTCTGCGCCTCGTGCCCCGCGACATCCTCCCAATGCAGTTCCATATGCGCAGCTCCTCTCCATCGTCTTACGTTCGCACTCGCCCGCAAGCGTGCGCATCTCTATAGATTATACCGTCCGCCATGTTTTTTCGCAACAGACTTGTGCAGGCGGAACGCGCCTCAGCTCTCACCGGAGGCCGTACGTCCATGCTGCCTCTCACGGACATCGCCGATATACCCGACGGGCAGCAGATGCAGGACGCCGAGGATCTCGCTCATGCGCACGGCGACATAAAGATCGAAGCGCACATCGGGATCCGAGAGATCCTTCTCGAGGAGCTGTGCAATCTTATCATAACGGTAGCGCACCGTATTGACATGCACGAACAGCATCTCCGCTGCCGCCTTGTAGTTGAAATTCGTCTCCATCAGGAGCTTCAAAGTAATCAGGAAATCCGCATCGTTCTCGCGGTCATAATCCATGATGCGCCCCAGCGTGCGGCGGCAAAATGTCAGCACGGGCTCCATGCCGCCGGCAAACAGCGGCCGCAGCAGGCCGATATCCTGGAAGCATTTGCAGAAGCCCCGCCGGCTTTTCGTCTCGCCATAAGCCAGTGCGACCTGCGCCTCCCGGTAAGCCACCTTCATCTCCCTGAGCGGATGGCGGTCACCGACGCCAATGGAAAGCGAAATCCCGTAACGTTTTGAAAAGGACTTCTGCCAGCCGATGATGAGCGTCCTCAGACTGGAATCGACCTCTGACGGAGTGAGTTCCACCTGATCGCGCATATCCTGCAGGATCACGATGCCCTTGCCGCGCCAGAACAGCGGATACAGGGACAGCTCACGATGCTTGCGTTCAAACTGCATCAGGCTGGCCTTGAAGTCCACCGCTGTACTGTCAGGGACGCTGTCACCGAGGTCCACGAGCATCACATGGTAATCCTGCGAAGCATCGAGGCGGATATCAAAATCCGTCAGGATATCCTCGATGCGGAAACGCTGGCTCTCAAACGCCTGCGATAAAATGTCATTCGTCTTCTGCTCAACACGGTGCTGCACAGTAATCTCATTGCGCAGGAAATACGTGAGCGCCAGCCGGGCAGGTTCCACTCCTTTCATGATTGCGGGGATATCCGCTTCCATTACCCGTCGGACCAGGAGATAGAGATGGGCCGCCGCATCGGGCAGGCTCACCTGCATGACCAGCAGCTGCTGGTCATGGATATAATGAAACTGGTCATCTGCAAAAGAAGGCAGGTGTTTGATGACCTGCCGCAACTCTACCCCAGCCGGCTTGCGCTCCGGGTAATATTCCATACCATCGTGCATAATGAAGAGGAGGTGCCGCTTAAGAGCAGTCTCCAAGAACTGACCCAAGGCACCAGCTCCCTGATTGATGGTTTCCTGCAAAAGTTCATACGCCTTCTGCCTCACCATACATCCTCCCTTTTCTTTAGAAAATACTTCCTTTATTATAACACATCAGGCATCATCAGACATTATTTCACTCATAAAGAATATCATTACCATAGAATCAAACAATCGTTTCCAAGAGAACACATAGAAAAAGCGCAAATCACAAGCTATCAAAAACCCGGATTTACGCTTCTGCCACGCAGCTGCGGCCGTATAAGCAACAAGACAAAGGCGAGGCAGCGTTTGCTGATTCACCCCAGAATTTTTTTCGGCAAATGGCGGTTAAACCAGGAAATGACCCGGTCTGAAGCCGGCGTCAGGAGCATCCAGCTCAGGACCACGCAGCTGATGGAACCGGCTCCCACGACGACATCCGTCAGCCAGTGAGCCCCTGCCATGATGCGCGGCAAAGAGAACACGACCACCACGAGCGCACTCCAGAAAAACGCCTTGCGCCCGAAATACCGCAGCATAAAAAACGAAAAAATCATGAGCATCATACCGTGGTCACCCGGAAAACTCGTACTCGACCAGTCCTTAGCCGGCCAGCCTGTCAATTCGGAGACGCGCAGCACCGGGACGCCCTGCAGTGAGAAGAATTTGGTCGGGCTCGGACGGCTGAAATCCATGGCCATGTCAAACTGCTTCGCAATGACGGCCGTGACCAGCATCGTCAGGCCGATGCAGACCATCCAGCGCTTGCCCGCGCGGTCCTGCCGACGGTAATACTGATAAAAGATGCCCAGCATGAACAGGAACGCCACGGCATCAAACGGACGCAGATTCGTGAAGGCCACCAGATAACGGAATGCCACGCTCTCGCCCAGCAGATGATTGAAATAAAAAAACACACCGGCATCGACCTGATACCAGAATCCCGACTGAGCCGGGATCAGCCAGCTCATAAACAGCAGCGCTCCCAATATCGTCAGGGCAAACACCGCAATCCATCGTTTTGTAGACAACGCACTCTTCCTTTCCTTGCACGGACAAAAAACGCAGTACCGTTCTCCACCCATGAACCTTTAGACGCTTTATTATAACACGTATCTCTTAGAAAAGAAAAAAGGCGCGCCAATTACATGCCGCCGCTTGAGGCCTGTTGGCACGGAGGGGCTGCCTGTGCAAAAGCGGAGCGTTCGTCAGACTGCGTAAAGAATGAATTTTTTTCCATCTGGAATCCTGTCAAAGAGCGTCGTTCAAGCGAAGCGCGTTTAGCTCCTTTGGCAGGCTGAATTGAAAGGAAAAAAATTCATTTAGCAGGATGACGCCGTGAAGCGTTGCACGGGCAGCCCCGCCTTTGCTGCGTTCTCCCTGTCTTCCTTCACAAAGCAACAAGCCGCAATACAATGTTTCAGTGCGCTGCCTTGCGCTTCTCCCGCATGTAGCGCAACACGGACAATCCCGCCACAGCACCCTCATGTACGGCCTTGGCCACCTGCAGCAAACCGCCCGTGCAGTCACCTGCCGCAAACAGCCCCGGCACATTCGTCGCCTGCGCTGCATCAACCTTCACATTCGCGCCGTCGAGCATTGCCCCGATCTTGCGCGCCAGTTCCGAGCTGCCTGCCGTACCGATGGCCAGGAAAAGCCCCTGCAGGGCCACCTGCTGCCCGCCGGCCAGCACCACGCGGCTCACGCGGTCCTCGCCCTCCACGGCCAGCAGCTTCTCCGTGCGCACCTCAACACCAGCTGGCACTTCTGGCGGCATCTCTCCATTCGTCAGCAGCAGGACATGCTTGGCATGCGGCAGCAGGATCTGTGCTTCATGCAGGGCATAATCGCCGGCCCCCACGACCGCAACCGTCTTGCCGCGGTAAAAGAACGCGTCGCAAATGGCACAATAACTGACGCCTTTGCCCTCAAATTCCTTGAGGCCCGGCACCGGCAGCGTCCGGCGCGCAGCACCGGCGGCCAGCACCACGGCCGGTGCCTCAACGGCAGCGGCAGCCAGTTCACCGCGGAACCCGTCAAATGTATCATTGAATGAAAGCCCCAGAAGCTCTCCCGTCACGAAATGCACACCGAGACGGCGTGCGCCTTCTGCCCCGCGGCGCAGGAGCTCGCGGCCGGAGATGGGCTCAGGGAAGCCGTAATAATTCTCGATTTTTTCCGCCTGGGAAAGGCCTCCTGTCTCAATGCCCTTTGTCACGATCGTCACATCCAGCCCGCCGCGGCGCGCATAAAGAGCAGCCGACACGCCCGCAGGGCCGGCACCAATAATGAGCACATCCGTTTTCATCCAAAATACCTCCATCATTCAGCCTGACTCAATTTCCCTCATTCTAACCGCCCCTCTTCCAAGCGTCCGTGAGCCAGTCACAAAACGGGGCATCAGGCCCTGATGGCCCAGCGCAGCTTCGTCGAGCGGGCGCGGCTGTTCTCATAACATTCCTCGCGGCTCGGCCGGATGACTCCGTCCGAGATATCCCGATAGATCCCCTGCTGATGAAAGGCCTTGAACGCCTTCTTGACGATGCGGTCCTCGCCTGAGTGGAACGTCAGGATGGCTGCCCGTCCGCCCGGCTTCAAAGCATCCGGCAGCTTTGCCATGAAATCATAGAGCACCTCATACTCGTGATTGACGTCAATGCGCAGCGCCTGGAACACGCGGGCACTGCTCTTGCGGATCAGCTCCTTGCGGTCAGGCAGTTTTCCTGCCTCTGTGCGCGGCAGCCTGACTTTCTCCAAGGCCCGCTCAATCGCCTCATGCAGCTGCCGCGTCGTGCGGATGACTGTGCCGCGCTTCTCATCCTTGAGAATCTGTCGCGCAATCTCTTCGGCATAAGGTTCATCGGCATTTTCGCGCAGCATGCCGATGAGTTCATCGCGGTCCATCTGCGCGAGGCGGTCAGCAGCCGAGATGCCTGTCTCCGGATTCAGGCGCAGGTCAAGCGGCCCATCCGCCCGATACGTAAATCCGCGCTCCGGATTGTCGATCTGCATGGACGAGACGCCGAGATCGGCGAGAATGAAATCAAACGGCCCCACCTCTTCCACGAGCTTGTCAATCTCACAGAAATTCATCTGGCGCAGGCTCCACTGCGCGTCCGTATACCCCTTGGCGCGGATGCGCGCCTCCGTCTTGCGCGATTCAATCGGATCGACATCGCCGCCGTATAGATGACCTTTCCCCTTGAGCTCCTCCAGCATGGCCATGGTATGGCCGCCGTAGCCCAGCGTGGCATCGAAACCCTGCTCGCCCGGCTGGATGGCCAGCACGTCAAGGATTTCCCGGACCATGATGGGGATATGCGTGCCCGCCGGCGTATTGCCCTTGGCCCGCACATGTGCAATCTCATCTACGTAACGTTCCGGATTGAGTTCCTTGTATTTTTCCGCATAATGGCGCGGATAGCGGCCGCTGTAATGGATGCGGCGCTTATGGACCACGGGTGCCGCCGGCTCATCCGTTACCGCGGGGCCGTCCCGTCTTTCCTGTTCCTGATCTTCTTTATATGTCATGATTATTCCTTTCTGTTACACATCGAAACGGACTACTGCTTCCATTATCTTCAGTATAGCAACCCCGCCGGATCCCTGTCAAAACGCACGCGGCTGAAACACAAACAGAAAAATTAGCGCTTGACAAGAAAGACACGCCCCGCTATAATGTGAACAAACATATTAATCATATATGCATTCATCTATTTCTTAGTAAGCATAGTTGGAAAGAAGGTATCTTATGTCAAACGATCTCAAAAATAATGACGTGGATCGCGCACGTACAGAAGCCCTGAAAAAGAATCAGGGCGGCCAGCTCAAGCAGATGGCCCTCTGGTTCGGCGCACTCGTCATCGGCGCTATCCTCGGCTGGCTGCAGATTCCGGCCCTCAACGACCTCTTCAATTTCGTCGCCACGGTCTTCACGCGCCTCTTCCAGTTCATCGCCGTGCCGACTATCGCCCTGGCCGTCATCACGACGCTCTCGGCTCTCGGTGCCAAGAAGGACACGGGCCGCATCTTCGCGCATGCCGTTACCTACACGCTGCTGACGACGATTTCCGCTGCTGCCATCGGCCTCATCCTCTACCTCTGGATCGCGCCCGGCAATCTGCCGGCCGACATCATCGGCGCCGGTGCTTCCGACGTCCCGATGCAGAAGCTCGGTTCCCTTTCCTATTATGATCATTTCCTCTCGGTCATCCCGAACAACATGCTGCAGCCATTCCTCTCGGGCAACGTGCTCTCCGTCATGCTGATTGCTGCAGCCGTCGGCCTGGCGCTCGCCTTCATGCCGAAGACGGAAAACCGCGCCGTGCTCCTCAAGGGCATCCAAGGACTCCAGGAGCTCTTGTTCACGCTGATCCGCGCGCTGCTCTGGGCCCTGCCGGCCGGCATCCTGGCCTTTGCCGCTCAGCTCTCCTCGCAGATTGAAGCCGGTGTCATCGTCGGTGCGCTCGGCAAGTACACGCTCGTCGTACTCGGCGGCAACTTCATCCAGTTCTTCCTGGTCATCCCGCTCTTCCTGCTCGCTCGCGGCCTCAATCCGCTCTACGTATTCCGCAAGATGGCACCGGCCATCGCCGTGGCCCTCTTCACCAAAAGTTCGGCCGGCACGCTGCCCGTAACGCTGGCATCGGCGGAGGCCCGCCTCAAAGTCAACCCGCGCGTCTCGCGCTTCGTGCTGCCGATCTGCACGACGATCAACATGAACGGCTGCGCCGCCTTTATCCTCGTCACGTCGCTCTTCGTCATGCAGAATGCCGGCTTCGAGCTCTCGCTCGGCACGATGATCACCTGGCTCTTCGTCGCCGTACTCGCCGCCATCGGCAACGCCGGCGTCCCGATGGGCTGCTACTTCCTGACGCTTTCCCTGATGTCCTCGCTCGGTGCGCCGCTCGGCCTCATGGGCGTCATCCTGCCGATCTACACGATCATCGACATGATTGAGACGGCCGAAAATGTCTGGTCGGATTCCGCCGTCTGCGCAATGACGGACCACGATCTCAAGGGACAAATTGAAGAAACACCGGTCGAAGCTTGACCAGATGAACCCCGTCAGAAAAATATTATAGAAATAACCTCAAAGTTCCGCTTGTGAAAGCGGAACTTTTGTTTTTGTCTTCAACCACAACAGCCGTTATCCTTTGCCAGCTGTGCTTCATTTTTGATATTTTTGTTTTACTTAAAGAGACATATGTAAATCTATCATCTGTCATCTTATAACCATCTTTAATCTTGTCATGATTGACACTTATCCAATTACAAATTACAATATACCATGGTTCATGTTCTCCTCTAGGAGACAGAATGTGTATTTTTTCCAGCTTCAGGAAGGATTGATTTCATGTCGGATAAGCGCAGTGCGGCCGAATCGTACGAGCCGCCCATGTCACCACACAAGAATTACGTCGAGATCAACGCTTATGTCATCGGCTGGGGCCTGTTCTTCGCCGCGCTCTTCGCGCTGGCAGTCGGGTACCTCTGCCTCAAGATCGGCCAGACGGTCGATGCCTTCGCCCCCGTCTCCGTTCTGGCCATGGGCATGGCTGTCATGTTCCACCGCAAGAACGCATTCCCCGAAACCGTTCATATCCAGGCCATCGCCAGTGCCGGTACGAATATCATCGGCGGCGTCATGTTCATCCTGCCGGCTCTGTTCATCCTGCACATCAACGGCATCTCGTTCCTGCAGATGGCCACACCGATCGTGCTCGGCGGCGTGCTCGGCGTACTGCTGGCGACCACGTTCCGCCGCTATTTCTGCGAGGAGATGGACGCTGTCTATCCATTCCCCTCAGGCCGTGCCGCAGCGGAGGTCCTCGTCTGCAACGAGGGCTCCAAGGCCCGCACGATGATCTTAAGCGGCCTGGTTGCCATGGTCTACGACTTCGTACTCAATACGCTCGGCTGGTGGCAGGAAGTCCTGTCGACGATGACGTTCTCTTGGGGACAGGCCCTGGCCGACAAGTACAAGCTCATCTTCAGCCTTGACAATGACGCCGCACTGCTCGGCATTGGCTACTTCACGGGTCTGCGTTACGCCTTGATCATCGCCGCCGGCTCCTTCTTCTCCTGGTTCGTCTGCATCCCGGTCGTCTACTACCTGGGCGGTGAACACGTCATGACGGTCGGCGGTCAGGCGATACTGCTCGCTGATGCGCCGATCATGGCCGTCTTCTCCCAGTACGTCCGCCACATCGGCATCGGCATGCTGGCCATGGCCGGCATCATCGGCCTGCTCTCGATGTCCGGCGTCGTCGTGCGCGTCGTGAAGCGCGCCCTGCACGACCTCTTCACCTCAGGCCCTGCCTCCACGGATAACCTGCTGCGCACGCAGAAGGATATCCCGATGACGCAGATCGTCATCGGCACCTTCCTCATGGTCATCCTCTTCACGCTGTTCTTCCACTTCAACTGCTCGGAAAGCCTCGTGCAGACGGGCGTGGCCTTCTGCATCATCCTCCTCTTCTCGCTGCTGCTCTCCGTCGTCGGCATCAGCTCCATCGCCTTCACGGGCAATGAGCCGGTTTCCGGCATGACCATCTTCATGATTCTCGTCTCGGCCGTCCTCATGGGCCAGGTCGGCATGCACGGCAATGCCGGCATCGTCGCCATCCTCATGATGGCCGCCTTCCTCTGCGCAACGCTGGCCGTATCCGGCAACTTCATGTCGGAGCTCAAGGTGGCCTATCTCACGGGCGCCACGCCGAAGAAAATGCAGCAGTGGCAGATCGTTTCCATCATCCTCACGAGCTTTGTATCCGTCGGCGTCCTGTTCCTGCTGAACCATGCCTACGGCTTCACGGGCGAAGGCGCTCTCTCCGCCCCGCAGGCCAACGCCATGGCCGCCATCGTCAAACCGATGATGGACGGCGGCGACGCCCCCTGGCCGCTCTATCTTGCCGGCGCGTTCTTCGCCGTCCTGCTCTGGATGATGAAGATTCCGCCACTCGCCTTCGCGCTCGGCACCTATCTGCCCATGGAAATCAACACGCCGGTACTCGTCGGCGGCCTGATTTCCTACCTCGTCTCGCACAGCAGCAAGGATGAAAAAATCAATGCCCTGCGCCTCGGCGAGGGCAATATCGTCGCTTCTGGCTTCGTTGCCGGCGGCGCCATCGGCAGCCTCATCAGCGCCTGCCTGCATATCGCTGGCATTGACTGGTTCATGAAGGCCTGGTCCGAAACGCCGGCTGCCACGTTCCTCGGCATTCTCGCGTACTTCGGCCTCTGCATCATGATCTACGCCGTAGCACGCCGCATCAAGGACGCAAAAGCATCAAACTGAACCGTTAATAAATAAAGTACAAGAAAGGGCGTATGCCCCAGGTCAAAGACCCGGGGCATACGCCCTCTTTACGTGCCAGGCCCCGTCCTTATCCGGGGGCCTGAGCTGCGCTGATTACAAGCTGCCTTTCACGGCTGCATTCGTCTGTTCAATGCTCTGATGTGCCTTATCGATGGCAAGGCCGAGCGTGCGCATAATCTTGTCCGGATTGTGGAAGCCCATGCTGTTTTCTGCAGCTACCCAATCCCAGTACCACTGCGCTTCGCGCACGAGCTGGCGCGGCTGAGCAAGCTGCTCGTCCGTAGCGCCGGCATCCATGGCGGCCTTGATCGTCAGATGTGCCTGAGCGACCGTCTGGCCGGCAATGCGCTGCAGTTTGAAGGTGTTGTCGCCAATCGTCTGTACGCGTGCCTTGAGTGTCTCTGCACTCTCGTCATGGCACTTGAGGCAAGACTCTTCTGTCGTCTTCAGCGGATTCGTCATCCAGTGCGACGTGTATTTCTGGCCGTTCTCACGCATGTACGGCATATGGCAGTCGACGCAGGTCACACCGGCATCGGCATGAACGCTCGTTGCCCATGCCTCGAAGTCCGGATGCTGTGCCTTGAGCATCGGGGCCTTGGAGTCCGCATGGATCCAGTCCTGCGTAAAGCCGCCGGCCTGACCGGACTGATAGAACTGATACTCGGCTTCTGCATCGAGTCCGTTGTCAAACGGATGGTTGACGCGGCCGTCTTCCTTCGTGAAGTAGTACTCATTGTGGCATTGTGCGCAGACATACGCGCGCTTGTCGTTATGCGACGCGTTGTTCACGTCAATGCCGCGGCGGGCCATCGAATCGATGAAGCCCTGCTGATAGACGCGGAGTTCCATCGTCTCAGGATCGTGACAGGTCGAGCAGCCGAACCACTGGTCGTCCTCGATTGGACCCATGGCTTCCTCGATTGGCTTGGATGCATAGTCCCAGCCGCTCTGCTTGTAATAGACATCATACATGTACGAGCTCTTGCAGGTGATGCAGTTGCCCTTCTGACCGGGCAGGCGCTTCGTATTCTTGAAATCCTCACCTGCATACGTGTGGCCGCGGTCGTCATCGTACTGGATGGCGAACTTGTAGCCTTTGAAGTTCTCGAGCATCTCCGGCTGTTCCGTCAGATGCGAATTTCCTTCCTGGGCACCGCCGTATCCCGTCGGCGACGGCGAGGTATCATTGTTCTTCATGAACGAGTTGTACTCCAGCGGATAGGCTTCCTTGTAGGCTTCCTTGCCGAGCTGCTTCTCCTGGGGAATCTTGGCGAGCTTGACGCTGTTGTCGTTGGGTGCCGCCGTGATGCGAACCACGACAAAACCGAAGAAGACAACACAGACCGCTGCGATTCCGGCTATGATCTTCTGTAGCTTACTCAACTTTTATCCCCCCTTCGAGATGATTCGAGCCATGTGCGATGCTGCTGTGACACTTGAGGCAGTCGCCGCCGGTATCCATGCTGACACCGACATCGGCATGGACATTGCCCATCGTCGTCTGATGGCAGCGCAGGCAGTTGTCATTAACCGTCTGCCGCCCATCTGCCGATATCTTGATGTTCGCCGGATAGTCGCGGAGCACTTCATGATACGTATCAATCATGCCCGTGCGGCCTTTCTCAAACATGTAGTGCACGACATTGTCGTGCGGCAGGTGGCAGTCCGTGCATTCCAGCGCGCGATGTGAAGACATCGCGAAGGTCGCCGCCTCCTTGTCCATCGCATGGCACGATCCGCAGAACGCCGGCGATCCTGAGAAGGCCATTGCCGCTGAGCCGATGCCGCAGACCGCTACGCCGATGACGAAGCCGCCCGCCAGGCAGGCCAGCGTATGCTTCTGAAATAATTGCTTGAACTCCACTACAGTCTCCCTCCTCTGCTGCCCGATGCATGAGCACTGCCCACGCATGAGATATTTCGCTACTACTTCGCGATCCTGTAGAGCTCCGGATATTCCCTCCTAATCTACCTTGTTTTTTATTATTATATCATTAGCATAAAAAGAAAGGCGTTGCTGACGCAACACCTTTCAGAATCTTTTCATATTTAATATTTATGAAACAGTGGTCTTATGATTTACCAGAGCCCAATGACATGCCACCAGAGCGAGCCAATGCCGAGCCAGATGACGAGATTGACCGTGACGATGATGAAGCCGAGCTTCCACCAGGTCCCCTGCGGCACGTAACCGGCACCGTAGAGGATCGGCGCTGCACCGCCGCCGTAATGCGTCAGCGGAATCATGATGTTCGAGAGGGCGGCAAAGGAAATCGCGGCGAGGAGGGGCGGCGTGCCGACGGCCACGGCCACGGCGAGGAAGGCCGCGTACATGGCGCCGATATGTGCCGAGACGCTCGCAAACGCATAGTGCGAATAGACGTAGATGAGCACGAGGATGATGAAGGCCATCAGCCAGCTCATGCCTGCACTCTGGATGGCGGCACCGGCCATATCGGCCACCACTTTGATGAAACCGGAGCTCGAGAGTGCACCGGCGAGAGCGATCAGCGACCCCATCCAGAACATCGTGTTCCAGGCGCCCTTTTCCTGCAGGACATCCTGCCAGGTCAGCACGTTCGTCAGCAGCAGGACCGTGACAGCCAGCATGCCGACACCCGTCGCATTCATATGCGTCAGCGACGACGTGGCCCAGAGTGCCAGCGAACCGACGAAGACGGCCAGCACGATCTTCTCCATCCAGCTCATGGGGCCCATCTTCTCGAGTGCCTCCACAGCCATCTGTTTGGCGTGCGGCATCTCGTGGATCTCGGGCGGATAGAGCTTGTAGAGAAGATACGGCATCAGGAGCAGCGAGATCAGGCCCGGCACGATGGCGGCCATGGCCCAGGCGCTCCAGGTGATCTCGACTCCGATGGTCTTGGCGGCAAGCTCGACAGCCATCGGGTTGCCGGCCATCGCCGTCATGAACATCGCGCAGGTGATGGCATTGGCCTGATACTCAATCTGCATAATGTAGGCGCCGAATTTGCGCGCCGTGCCATCATCAGGCTCCGAGTGAAGTGCCGTCGACAGGCTGCGTATGATCGGGTAGATGATGCCGCCCGCACGGGCCGTGCTCGAAGGTGTGGCCGGCGAGATGACAAAATCCGAGAGCGTGATGGCATAGCCGAGCGTCAGGCTCGATTTGCCGATGGCCTTGATGATGAGATACGCGATGCGGCTGCCGAGCCCGCTTTTGATGAAGGCCCTGGCCAGCAGGAACGCGCAGACAATGAGCCAAATCGTACTGTTGCCGTAGCCGGAGATCGCAACCTTTACGCTGACGACACCCAGCAGCGCGGCCACCGATACACCGATGAAGGCGACGGCGCCGATTGGCAGCGGCTGCAGGATAAACCCTGCGATGGTCGCCGCAAAGACGGCGAACAGATGCCAGGCAATCGGCGTAATCGCATCAGGATGCGGCAGAAACCAGATCACTGCGCCGAGCAGGATGACGCCAGCCAGCTTTTTCTTTTGATTTGCATCCATTTTCATTCACCTCTTGTAAGTGCTCAGGCCTCTGCATAAGCAGCGTACTTGACGAGTACGCGATCGCAGAATACCGGTGCAAGGCCGAGGTAGTTGTGTGGATCGAGCATGTAGTCGATTTCTTCTTCCGTGAAGGCGTCCTCGACTTCCTTCGTCTTCATGAGCACGTCCTTGAGCGGAATCTCCTTCTCATAGGCTTCCATGCAGGCATTGTAGACGATGTGATGTGACGTCAGGCGGCCAAGCTTGCGGGCCAGATGCATCATGACGCACTCGCTCATCATGAGGCCCTTCTGGACGAAGAGATTGCGCTCCATATGTTTCTCGTAGACGATGAGGTTCTCGAGAATGTACTTCGTCTTGTGCAGCGCCGTGGCCATGAGCTCACAGGCGCGCGGGATGGCTTCCCACTCGGAGATGAAGCAGCCCCAGTCGCGCTCATTCTCCGAAACCATGCTCTCGACGACCGTCGGAGCGATGCCGCGAACGTTGCGCAGCAGGGCCAGAACATTCTCAAGCACGGCCGGATTGCGCTTGTGCGGCATCGTGGAGGAACCGACCTTGCCCATGAAGAACGGCTCCTCGAGCTCCAGGATCTCCGTGCGCTGCAGCGTGAAGATTTCATGTGCGATGCGGCCGAGCGTGCCGGCAAGCAGTGCGAGCATGCTGGCAAATTCCGCCTGATTGTCGCGCGCGACATGCCAGGCAATCGTCGGGACCTCGAGGCCCAGGATCTCGAACATGCGCTGCTGCGTCTCAAGCCCCTTCTCCGGCTGCGAAGCGAGCGTGCCGACGGCACCGGCCATCTCGCCGACGAAGACGCGTTTCTTCATGCCCTCGAGGCGCTCGATCTGGCGGCCCAGCTCGTCAGCCCAAACGGCTGCCTTGTAGCCGAACGTGATGGGGATGGCATGGACGACATGCGTGCGGCCAGCTTCCGGCGTATCACGGTATTTCTTGACGAGCTTGAGAATGGCCTTGAGGCAGGCCTTGGCATCGCGCAGGATGATGTCATAGGCATCGCGCTCCAGGAGAACCATGCCCGTATCGACGATATCCTGGCTCGTCGCACCCCAGTGCACAAACTCGCCGGCATGCTCCGGCAGGATCTTCTTGAAGGCATTCAGAAGCGGCACGATCGTGATGGAGCTCTTGTAGCCTTCGCCGATGGACGGGATATCGATGAGATCAGCCTTGGCATACTTGACGATGATGTCGGCCTTCTCCTTCGGGATGACGCCGAGCTCGCCCTGTGCCTGTGCCAGGGCCGCTTCCGTATCCAGCCATTTCTGTACCCAGGACTTCTCCGAGAAAACCGCATTCATTTCTTCCGTACCGAACAGGAAACCATGGATCTGGCTGTCGATGACCGTTGCTGACATGTTAAAAACCCCTTTCCAAATCGCCAGTCTTCCGCCCGCTTCTTCACGCGGGTCACTGGCTCATGCCTTTCTCTTTATCGGCCCCTCATGGGGTCCGCTTCAATCTGTTTTTATCGTATCATCAAAGTCATGTTCAAGTGAAATAGACTCATCTTATCAAAATATAACGCCAAAGGCACAAAAAAGCCCGCTCAAAGCAAAAGTCCTTCGTGCAGGCCGGTATATCGATAAATATTAAGTATTGTTATTTTATTTGTAAATCATTAAAATTTATCATATAAGTTCTCGTTATGATAAAACTTGAATTTCTTATGAGCCGTCAGCAGGGCACCGGTCCGCTGATGCAGAAGTTTCCTTTAAAGAAACAAAAGAAGTTCCAGCAGAAAAGGAGGCACATCTTTGGAAATACGACAACTCGAATACTTCCTCATGGTGCGCGAGGCAGGCAGCTTCACGCGCGCGGCGGAACGGCTGTATGTCTCGCAGCCCGCCGTCACCAATGCCATCCGCAGCCTCGAGGAAGAGCTGGGCATCCAGCTCTTTGACCGCAGCCAAAAGCTTGCCACACTGACGGCGGAGGGACGCATCTTTGCCAGCCATGTGGAAAAAATCATGCATGGCATCACCACCACCGTCGAAGAGATCCATGCGCTCAAGAATCTGACAAGCGGCGTGCTGATGCTCGGGCTCACGCCGCTCGGCGGCATGCGCTCGATTGTCCACCAGCTGCAGGCCTATCACCTGGCCTTCCCCGATATCCAGATTGCCCTGCGGGAAGAAGATACTACCGGTCTGCAGCAGGCCCTGCTGGAAGACAAGATCGATCTCGCCATTTTCGCAGCGCCTGCTGGCAATTCGGCGCTTTCCAGCCTGGAACTCGCCACCGAGGAGCTCGTGATCTGCTGCAGCCGCCGTCATCCGTTGCACCGGCGCAACACGCTCGCACTCACGGACCTTGCCGGTGAAGAACTCATCCTGCTTCCCAAAAACTGCCTGTATCGCCAGAATATCATCGAGGCCTTCGAGCAGGCAGAGAGCCTGCCCCGCATCCTCTTCGAGGCGCAAAGCGTGCAGACAATCAAGGGCCTCGTCGCGGCGGGCTGCGGCATCTCGATCCTGCCGGAAAGCCTAGTGGAAGATGACGGCGAGCTGGCCACCATCCCCCTGGAGCCGCCGCTTTCCCTGACAAGCTCCGTCTTCTGGAAAACCGGCCATCATCTCTCCCATGCCGCCGAAGCATTTCTCGGCCTGATCAAAAAAGGAGGCTCTCCTCATGCATAATCCCCGTCTGCTCGCTGTGGGCAGCAGCAAACTCGTCGCCCGCGAGATTGCGGGCATCACGCGCGCCCTGCTCGGCGGCTCTCTGCCGCTTCAAATCAAGTTGACCAGTGAAATCAAGGCGCCGTCCCCGGATACCTTCTACATCTGTGCCATCACGCAGGAGCCCTTCTTGCGCTGCGTGTTGCCCGAAAAACAGCTCTGCGTCTTCGATCTCCATCCGACGACGCGCTTTTTCCTCGATATCGCGAGGATTCCGGCCGGCGAAACGGTCTATGTCTTCAACAACCTCTATCCTTATACACAGCTGCTCATCCGGGAATGCCGGGAGCTCGGCATCGACAAGCTCGATTTCCGGCCGCTGGCCTTCGAGGAAATGCCGAAGGATGCACTCATGGAAGAACTGGAAAAAGCCCGCTGGCTCATTGGCGTGGAACCGTTCGTAGGCAAAGACCTGCTGCTCGCCTCCCCTTTCCGCGAGCATCTGCGCGAAGACCTCACGATCATCCCCGGCCATCGCACCGCCTCGGTCGCCTCGGCCAGCCATCTGCTGACCGGACTGGCCGAATACTTCCAAGAACACCTGAAAAAAGAGTACTGGCAGCTTTCATCTGCCACACCCCTTTCGGACAGCCAGCAGCAGGAAGGCCTGCTGACGCTCGCCCGACAGACAACAGGGGCCATTCGTCTTCTGCAGATGGCCTCCCTCGAAGCCATCAAGCAGCAAATCGGCACCACCGCGGCTTCCCCCGAGGAAGCGATTTCTGCCTGTGACTGCAGCACTGCAGCAGCGGACGAGATCCGCCAGAACATCGAGGATCAGTTTGCCACGCTCTCGTATCTGACGGACCGGCTGCGCCGTCTGAGCGTACCGCAGCCGGACTGACAATATAGAATAGACAAAACAGGAGCTGCCGCTTTGGTGAACGGTTCACCAAAGCAGCAGCTCCTGTTCTTTTTTCAGCGCCGCACGGCCAGGAAACAGCCGGCTGTCACAGCCAGAGCGCCGAGCCAGAGCAGATAGATATACGGCTTCGAGCTGACCGATGCCGTGATGGGCTGGCTGGCCTCTTCCGCGGCCGAGGGCAGGATCTCGATGCGCGCCTGGTCATCATTGCCGGAAATGCCCGTCAGACGCAGCCTCTTCTCGCCGCCAAAGATGGGAATGGGTTCAGAGGTACCGCCATCCAGCGTCGCGAGGATCTGCGGCTTCGCATGCTCGACCTTCTCCCCGTCCGTGACGGAGATCTCCGCCGTCACGAGCATCTTGCCGCCCGGCTGATTTTCCATTGTCACATTTTCATAACGGTAGGCAAAGCGGTCATCCATGGCCATGCGCCCTTTCTTGAGCAGGAGTTCTTCCCGGCCCGTCGTGCGCGGCGGCGTCGGCGCGATGTAGATATCGCCCGTCAGCGTATGCGCGATGGCCGGCTCGCGCGCGGCGTCCTCACCGTTCTTGTGAAGTTTCGTCAGAGCCCGGGCTTCCTCGCCGTCAACCAGGTAGCGGTAGTGCTTGGCCGTGCCGTCTTCGGCAAAGACCTGCCCCTCGTACGTCACCGTATAGCCCGCGAGCATCACGGAGTCGCCGGGAGCCAGTTCCTTCGTCAGCGACTGGCTGCCGCTGCCTGCGAGGACCATCGCGAAGAGAGCCAGGCTGACGCCTGCGTGTGCGATCATGCCGCCCGCGCCGAGCAGTCCGCGATGCGCGCTGTAAAAAGCCGTGCCGAAGGCAATGACCGCGACGGCTGAGAGCAGGATGGGCATCACTTCCCTCACGCCGACGAGCAGCGGGCAGACGAGGCCGATAACGGCCAGGACAGCCAGCAGCAGGCGCGGTCTTTCCCCAGTCTGCTGCTGCCAGCCGCGCAGACAGGAGAGCGTCATGACGATGCACATAGCGATGGCCAGCGGCATCGTCGTCCGGACATAGAAGGCACTGTCAACGGCAGCCGGCTGTCCGATGAGCTGCGTGAAGAGCGGCATGGACATGCCGAGGAAGATGATGGCCGCCAGGAAGACGAGGATCAGGGAACCGAGCAGCAGCAGGAACTCCCGGCTGTCATGCGCCGGATACATGCTGCCCTGCGGCAGGCGTCCAGCCTTTACCGCCAGGAGGATCAGGGCGCCGACAAGCACGAGGGCATTGACGACGGCCAGCGTCATGCCAATGCTCGTGCCGCTGAAGGAATGCACGGAAAAATCGCCGAGGATGCCGCTGCGCGTCAGGAACGTGCCATAGATGACGAGAGAAAAGGCAAAGATGACGGCAAGGTGCATGACGGAAAGTGCCGCCTGCCGCCGGCGTGCGACGTGCAGGATATGGAGGAAGACACCGGCAAGGAGCCAGGGCACAAGCGAGGAATTCTCAACGGGGTCCCAGCCCCAGTAACCGCCCCAGCCGAGAACTTTATAAGCCCAGTAGCCGCCGATGAAGATGCCGGCACCGAGGAAAGCCCAGGAGACGAGCGCCCATTTGCGCGCACGCTCGAGCCAGGGGCCGGTGAACGCGCCGTCCAGCAGGGACCCCATGCAGTAAGAGAAGGGCACGGCAAACAGAGCATATCCCAGGAAAATGATGGGCGGATGAACGGCCATCCAGGGATCCTGCAGCAGCGGATTGAGGCCCACGCCGTCCTGCACGACCGCTTCCGCCGGCACGAACGGGCTCTTGGCCAGCACGAGGATGGTCAGCAGAGCCTCGAGCAGCATATAGACCATGAGCCCCCTCTGCTCCATGCGGTGCTTCGTCACGAGCAACAGCGCGGCGGCCGCGTGGATGAACAGCCAGAGCAAAAACGACCCCTGCTGGCCGGCCCAGAAAGCTGAGATCTTGTACATGAGCGGCAGATCCGTCGACGAATAGCTCGCCACATAGGCCACATCAAAACGGTTGCCGAGGATCAGGGCCATGAGATAGGCACTGGCCATCAGGGCTGTCAGAAAAGAAAGGCCGGCAAGAATGCGACCGTAGCGCTCGCTCCCTTCGAGGCGCACGCCATAGACGAGTGCGGCGCACAGCGCAAAAAACAACGTCGCCGCCAGAGCAATGGTTCCAAGCATAGGCTTCTCCTTGTTTCAATGAATCAAACGATAATCACTGTTTCTGCTGTTCGTATTTGGACGGACACTTGATTAGCAGCTTATCCGCCTCAAAAACGCCGTCTTTGGCTTTGCCGATGGCGACGATATGATGGGCCTCGTCAAACTGATCCGGTTTAGTGCCATGGTAGCGCACGGGCAGCGTCTCACCCGTCTCCTCATCCTGCAGCGTAAAGACAAAACTGCCATCTTCCATATGAGGCGCCGGCGCTTCGGCTGCCAGCAGTCCCTTGACCTGCACACTGCTCGTCGCCGCCTTGGCCTCCGAGATGCCGACATACGGCGTCACGGAATCGGCAAAGCTCCAGCCCGCATAGCCCACAAAGGCCAGCAGCAGGATAATCAGCCATACCTTACGTTTCATGAAGATCCTCCTTTTTTCGGACTCCTCGCAGAAGCAGAGCCACATAGATGAGCGTCATATCGAGCAGCGATCCCAACAGCACCCGCAGCATGACGGGATCCATCTGGACCGTGCCGCTGCCGTTGATGACGGGCGACGGATGCAGAGAGAAATAGAACCGCGGAATGATGAATACCAGGAACGGCACCGTCAGGAATGAGAACAGCGCGTAGACAGCCGCGACGCGGGCCCGTCGCCGCGGCTCCAGGATGACGGCGCGCAGCATGAGGTAGGCTGCATAGATGAGCAGCAGCACGAAGATTGTCGTCTGACGCGGATCCCAGTTCCAGTATGCGCCCCAGGTCAGCTTGGAAAAAAAGGCACCGCTCAGCGTGGCAAGCAGGACAAAGGCAAAGCCCAGGCGGGCGGACTGCGCACTGACCGCATCGGACCGGAGCTCCGGCCGCCTCAGGTAACGGCCGGCATAAAAAGCACTAACCAGGAAGGCGAGCACGGACACCCAGGCGACGGGAATGTGGAAAAAGGCGATGCGCACGAGATTCCCGAGGCCCTCGGCCGGCGGCACCACGAAGAATACGGCATAGAGCAGAACCGCCGTCAGCGCCAGGATGACGGCCAGCAAGGCATATTCATTTCTCAAGATACTTCCCTTCCTTTCCAGTCCCCTAGTCTTCGTACCAAAGATAATCAAACAAGAGCGATGCGCCGACCGTCAGGATGAGGTCGTAGAGGATCATGCTGACGAGGTACGACAGGGAAGCGGTGCCATCCCCGAAGGCCGCTGCCGTCAAGGCAATGGCGGGAATGAACACCGGCAGGATAACCGGCAGCATCAGAATGGAAAACAGACCGCTGTGCACGCTTGCCCCCACGAGCAGCGAAGCGATCAGCGTGCCCGCCGCCGCGATACCCCAGATGCCGGCTGCCAGCGTTCCCAGCAGCAGGCCCGGCAAGGCGGCACTGCCATTCATGAAAATCAGGAACAGCGGCGTGATGAAGACGGCCAGAATCAGCAGGATAAACGCGGTATAGAGCATCTTGCCGAGCAGGATGGCCTGCGATGGCCCGTAAACCTTCAGGACCAGCAGAGTCCCGGCCATATCCTCGTCGCCGAAAACCCGGTCTGCCCCCGCCAGAGACGAGAAAAACAGGATGACCCAGAAGAGTGCCGCTAGCAGACGCGGCTCCAGTGCGCTGCCCTGCAGAGCCAGGCTGATACACGAGAGCGTCGTCAGCGCAAACAGGAACATGGCCGCCCAGGCAGCCTTGAAGCGCAGCCCGAGTGTGAGCTCCTTCCGGAATACCAGCTCAACGCCCTGAAAGATGGATCCGTTCATCGGCCATCCCCTCCTCCCGACCATCATTCGTCGCCAGAAAGACGAGCCTCCCCGCAGCAGCAGCCTGCCGCATCTCCCGCCGCACCAGGCTGCGTCCCGCTTCGTCAAGATTGGCACCGGGCTCATCGAGCAGCCATACAGACACATCTGAGGCGAGCAGGACGGCCAGCTTCAGGCGCTGCTGCATGCCCGTCGAGAATTCCCCTGCGGCAGAAGCGCGGACGGCGCGTTCCGGAAGCTCCACGCGCTCGAGGAGCTCCCGGAAGCGTTCGCGCGTCAGCCGGATCCCCCGGAGCCCCAGCAGAAAGCGGGCATTCTCCCAAGCGGTCAGCCGTGCGTAGAAGCGCAGTTCCGGCGTCACCATGGCCAGGCGGGCGCGAAGCTCCGCACGGCGCAGCTCCTTCCCGTCCTCTGTCACGCGCACTGCGCCGGATGACGGCTGCAGCAGATGAGCAGCCAGCTTCAGCATCGTGGACTTGCCGCTGCCGTTGGCACCGGTCACCGCCGTGACCTGTCCGCCTGGCAGATCCCGGCTGACATGCTCGAAGATCGTCCGCCCGCGAAAGCGCTGCGTGACATCATCAAAGGTTATGTGCACCATGACCTCACCGTCTTTCTTCCATCTGCTCATCGTGGAATTCCATCCAGTCATCCTGGCATTCCAGAACGCCCTGTGCCTTCATGAGGCCGATCTCGCGTGTCAGCGCACTGCGGTTGCATTCCAGCTCCTTCGCGAGCTGTACGCGCCCCGGTACTTTCACGCGCCTGCTGTGCTGGCGCTTGCTGCGCTGCAGCAGGTAGAGGATCAGCCGTTCCCGCAGGGTCTTCTGCGAGAGCAGCTCCAGCCGCTGCACCATCAGGATATTCTTGCGGCTGAAAGCCACGAGGAGATTCCGCATGACGATGCCGTGAATCCTTCCCAGGCGAGGCCCGGCCGTCAGCAGCGCCGGATAGGGTACCCAGAGCACGAGGACATCGGATACCGCATCGATGGCCGTCGGACTCGCAAAATCCGGCAGGATGGCAGAAGAACAGCCAAACAGCGCGCCGCGCTCCAGCCGGTGCCCCACGCTCTCATTGCCGAAACGGTCTTCCGCAACGACCAGGGCTTCCCCCTCCGCGAGGATGCCAATCCGTTCGTTCTTCTCATACGCCTGCAGGATCCTCGCTCCCCGCTCATATCGCTTCACCACCGCACCGACCGCCTCGATGAAATTCTCCACCTCATCCGGCTTCAATCCCTGAAAGAACGGAAGCTCCTGCAAGCCAAGATCATAACTTCTCATGTCCTTCCCTCCAATTATTCAAATCGTTGCATTTGTCTGTATTATATCATCCAAACCGACAAATAGGTGTTGCTTCTGCAACCGCGCCGTGTATACAATACCACTTCTAAACAAAGTATAATAAAAAACTGCTGCACGTCATATACGTACAGCAGTTTTGGGCAAGAGCGACGATCAGCCGATCATCGTCTTGATATCGCTTTCAACGGTCGTGATGCCGCCGATGCCGAAGTTCTCGACGAGAACCTTGGCGACATTCGGAGAGAGGAATGCCGGCAGCGTCGGTCCGAGATGGATGTTCTTGACGCCGAGATGCAGCAGGGCCAGCAGGACGATGACAGCCTTCTGCTCATACCAGGCAATGTTGTAGACGATCGGCAGCTTGTTGACATCGTCAAGACCAAAGACTTCTTTGAGCTTGAGGGCAATGAGGGCCAGGCTGTAGGAGTCGTTGCACTGTCCGGCATCGAGGACACGCGGGATGCCGCCGATATCGCCGAGATTCATCTTGATGTACTTGTACTTCGCGCAGCCAGCTGTCAGGATGACCGTATCCTTCGGCAGAGCCTTGGCGAACTCCGCATAGTACTCGCGGCTCTTCATGCGGCCGTCGCAGCCGGCCATGACGACGAACTTCTTGATGGCGCCGCTCTTGACAGCCTCGACGACCTTATCGGCCACAGCGAAGACCTGCTCATGAGCGAAACCGCCGACGATCTGGCCCTTTTCGAGCTCCTTCGGAGCCTGGCACTTCTTGGCCATCTCGATGATGGGGCTGAAGTCCTTCGTGCCGTCCGCCTTGACCTCGATGTGCGGGCAGCCCGGGAAGCCGACGGCACCCGTCGTGAATACACGTGCTTTATAGGAATCCTTCGGCGGTACAAGGCAGTTCGTCGTCAGGAGAACCGGGCCGTTGAAGGCTTCGAACTCTTCCTTCTGCTTCCACCAGGCGTTGCCGTAGTTGCCTGCGAAGTGCTTGTAATGCTTGAACTTCGGATAGTAATGAGCCGGCAGCATCTCGCCGTGCGTGTAGACATCGACGCCCGTACCTTCCGTCTGCTCAAGCAGCATCTCGAGGTCGCGCAGATCGTGGCCCGAGATCAGGATGCCCGGGTTCTGACGCACGCCGAGATCCACCGTCGTGACTTCCGGATTGCCGTAAGCCGTCGTGTTGGCCGTATCGAGCAGAGCCATGCCGTCGACACCGAACTTGCCCGTCTCGAGCGTCAGGGCCGTCAGCTGCTCAGCCGTCTGCGTATCGTCGAGCAGGCGCGCAAGAGCCGACTGCAGGAAGGCATCGATCTCCTCGTTCTCCTGCTGCAGGGCATTGGCATGCTTGACGTAAGCTGCCAGGCCCTTGAGGCCGTACGTAATGAGCTCGCGCAGGCTGCGGATATCCTCATTCTCCGTCGAGAGGACGCCGACCGTGCGGGCTTTGCTGTCGAAGTTCTCACGGCTGTCCTGCCAGAGTGCAGCAGCTGGCAGGCCTTCGCGGTCCGTGAGCTCTGCCAGGAGCTCATCCCTGCAGCGCATCGTCGTTTCAACAGCAGCCACGATGGCCTCGCGGTCAAAGTTGGCATTCGTGATCGTGATGAAGAGATTCTCCGTCACGCGGTGGTTGACATCACGCGAAACCGGCTTGCCCTCAGCGCGCAGGCGCGTCGTAACAGCCGACAGGCCCTTCGTCACGTAGATGAGCAGATCCTGCATCAAAGCGACTTCCGGCTTCTTGCCGCAGACACCTACCTGCGTGCAGCCCTTGCAACCAGCCGTTTCCTGGCACTGAAAGCAAAACATCTTGTTTTCCATCTTGAACTCTCCTTATATATCATACAAAATACGAATCAACCTGATGTCTCTATCATAGCAGGAGCAGCGGCATCATTCTGTAACAATTGTTACGCCAAGCAAAAAGAGCCCCCATCTTCTTCGAGACGAAGACGGGGACTCTGCTTTTTCAGCATGGTGCGATTGGTGAGAGTCGAACTCACGACCTGCCGCTTAGGAGGCGGACGCTCTATCCAACTGAGCTACAACCGCAACAATACATTTATTTTAGCAAATCTGGCCGATATGTGCAAGCGGCCGTCCGATTTCATGCTTCCTCACTTGCCTGCTGCATCACCCGCGCATTGGCAGCCGCATCCTCATGCGGGTCAAAGGCCTTGATGGCCCGGGCCTGCTGCATCTTGTTCTCGCAGAGGACGAGCTCGACGCGCTCGCCGAGCAGGCGCTTGGCCTGCTGGAAGGCCAGGCGGAAGTCCCGGCTCCACGAGATCATCACGTAGGCAGAAGCCAGGTCGCTGTGCGCGGCATTGACGAGCTCTCCAACCGACGGGCAGGCATCTTCACTGCCGTTGACGATGACGTGCACGCCGGCCTCCTGGAGTTCCCGTGCCTGCACCTTGTTCTCCGCGACGGCCAGCAGCGCGACCTTCATGAGTGCACCGTGCGCGCCGAGCACATGGCTCTCGCTCATGTTCGTCACATGAAGATTCTTGAGCGGGCCCCAGCCGACGGCCTGCTCAATGACCTTGCCGACATGATCCGTATGCAGATGGACTTCCACGCCTTTCTCATGACGCTCCACGAGCGCAAAGCTCGAATGCTCGCGCAGATGGCGCTCGAGGGCGGGGATATCGACACGCGTATTGAGCACCGTAAAACGCACGCAATACGGGCGCACGAGATCCTCGCGCGGGTCCTGCAGCCCCGGCTGTCCGGCCTCAAGCCCCAGGGACAGGCTGACGGCCGGCGAGACGAAGTTGCCGTCGAGTCCCTTGAGGCAGCCTGACAGGAAATTGAACATGATGCGCGCACCGGCATCTTCATGGTCCACACGCTCAAGCGATGCTTCGCCGGCCTCAATGGCCGCCTGCAGAATCTCCGTGATGGGCAGGTTGGCGCGCACGGCATGGTAAGCCCCCTTGGCCACAGCCTTGGCGACCGTTATGATCGGGCGCTCCGGCTTCTCCGGCACGACGCGCTGCGCATAGAGGATGCCGTACTGGAAGGCCTTGCCGAACTCCGACGAGGTCGCATTGTACTTGCCCGACAGTCCCTTGGACAGTCCGCGGAACATCTGCGCGAGGACGATGCCCGCGCTGCCGCGGGCTCCGAAGATGGCCGCCGTCGCCACGCGGCGCGAGAGGCCACCGATGCTGTCGTCCTTCGTCTCCGCCAGCGGCATGACAGCAGCGCCCATCGTCCGCAGGATATGCGTCCCGGGCAGATGCCCCGCTCCCTTGAGTCCGTTGATCTGTTCATATTCCAGCAAGAATTCACTGTAGGCACCCGATACCATGCGCTTGAAATCACTGCCCGTGATCACTTCACTATTTCTTGTCATATCTACCACACTCATTTCTTTCTACTGCCCCTGTAACCAAAGGCAGGATTCCATTCTATAATATAATTCGCGATGAAAGGGAAATTACCTTTATTTCTGTTATATTTCTGTCAGAAAATCCTATTTTTTCTTCCCGCCGCCAGGAACAGGGAATCCCGGTCAAAAAAATAAAATTTTCCTTGCATGTCAAGGCAAAAACGGCTATCATAGATATATGTGTCAAAATCACATGATTCACGTGAACGTAATCCATCAGCATCAACCCATTGCATGGATTTCACTGAAGGATTTTCTGACTCGGAGGTGAACATCAAATGGCAGTACCAAAGCGCAAAACTTCCAAGGCCCGTCGCGATCAGCGCCGTGCAAACTGGAAATTGACGGCTCCGGGCTTCACAGCTTGCCCGCAGTGCCATGAGCCGAAAATGCCGCATCACGTATGCCCGGAATGCGGCTATTACGATGGCAAAGAAGTCATCAAGGCAGCAGAATAAGAGCACGAAGAAGAAGCTGCAGCGACGAGTGTCTTCACTCGATGCTGCAGCTTCTTTTTCTTTCTTCCAATGACCGTCCTGCACATACAAAAAAGCCCTGCAGTGCACTGCAGAGCTTCATCGTCAAATGGCAGAGAGGGTGGGATTCGAACCCACGGTGGCTATTAACCACACTTGATTTCGAGTCAAGCACCTTCGACCACTCGGACACCTCTCCGTGTTCATTGAGAACATGAAATATTATAACATACCTTTTTCGACTTGTAAAGCCATTTATTGTGATTTATGCGGCCTGCACACCATCACATCCCGTTCAAAAACAACGTACAAAGAAGAAAGTCATTTTCTCCCAGATTGACACTCCCCATGCGTAAACGCAGAGGATTCTTAATTCAACGACCGTTGCGAATCGACCTAAGCCTATTCGTCTTACACAATCTCCAAAAGCGTGAATTCCCGTGTGTCCCACGGTATTTGTGTATGTGAATGCTTGTTATCTTTACAGCCGTAAGGTCTTTAAATTACGACAGGTTGATACACGCAACCTCAACCCGCTAAGAACTGGTTGCTCGCAATGAGCCTTGGTTTTCGATTCGTCCAGTATCTATTGTGGCGGGGCTTCTCCTTTCTTTCGTATTCTTTAGGTTAAGTTCATTATACCACGAAAGTTAGCAGTTGTCCGCCTTCAATTGCTTACGCAAATTCGGCGGACGCGCCTTATATCCCCAGCCCTGAAGGGGGGGGGGACGGCGCTTTTAATAATAAATACTAGTTGACATGAACATAATTTCTGGGTAGAATAAATTAAACGATATAAATTATCCATTACCATTAAATTTTTAAGAAACAAGGAGAAGGTGAATACCATGCTAAGCCCGATGGAACTGGCAGGCCGGCTGCGCGCAGCCGGCTTCAAGGTGACGCCGCAGCGTCTGGCTGTCTACAATATGCTTTCCCATACCAAGGCACATCCAAACGCTGACACCATCTACAAGGAGCTGCAGCCCCTCTACCCCACGATGAGTTTGGCCACGGTCTACAAGGCCCTTTCCATTCTCTGCGATCTGGGACTTGCCCAGGAGCTCAACGTAGGCGAGGATGCATTCCGCTACGATGCGGATACGAGTCATCACCCGCATGTCCGCTGCACGAAATGCGGCCGCGTTGATGATGTCCCTGCCCTCAAGACGGAAGGTGTATACCAGGAAGTCACGCGTGAGACCGGTTATGCCCTTACCGACCATCAGATCTATTTCTTCGGCGTTTGCCCGGAATGCCAGGAAAAACAGCAGCAGCATATGCATGCCATGCATTAAACAAATGATGCATCCCTTGATAAAAGAAAGGCGCTTCCAAATGAATGGAAACGCCTTTCTTTTATTATGTCAATGCCCGAAAAATAAGCATGTCAGGCAGCGGCTGCCGCCTTGCGGCGTCTGAGCTGCAGGAAGAGGATGAGGAGGAACAGGACAAAGCCTGCAGCATCCGTCATGTAGCCCGGCTTGATCATCATGAGACCGCCCGCGACGAGCACGAGGCGTTCAAGCAGGCTGCAGTCGTCCGCCAGATAGCCGATGAGCGCCGACGATACGGCAATCATGCCGATGAGCGCGGTCAGTGTTGTCATGATGAGATTGAACGCCGTCGCATCCACCATCAGGAGGACCGGCGACAGGACAAACATGTACGGGATAATAAAGGCTGCTATGGCCAGCTTCGAGGCATTGATACCGGTCCTCAGCGGATCGCCGCCCGCGATGCCGGCACCGGCAAAGGCCGCGAGGGCCACCGGCGGCGTGACATCGGCGATGATGCCGAAGTAAAATACGAACATATGCGCGCATAGTACTGGTACGCCCATCTGCACGAGCGCCGGCGCGGCAATCGTCGACGTGATGACGTAATTGGCCGTCGTCGGCACGCCCATGCCGAGGACAATGGCCGTGATCATCGTGAAGAACATCGTCGGCAGCAGCAGGCCGCCCGAGAGGTCAAGCAGGCCGGAAGCGAGCTTGAGGCCCACGCCTGTCTTCGTGACAACGCCGATGACAATACCGGCCGCCGCACACGCGACGAGTACGGACAGGACGTTGCGCGCGCCCTTGTCGAGCCCCTTGACGATCTCAATGGGCTTCATGCGCGTCGATTTGCGCAGAGCCGAGCAGACAATGGAGAGCACGATGGCCACGAGAGCGGCACGCATCGGCGTATAGCCAGCGACCAGGAGATAGACAATGACAATGAGCGGCAGGGCCAGATGGCCGCGTTCGCGCAGGATGACGCCGAATTTCGGCAGATCCTTGCGCGGGATGCCCTTGAGGTTGCTGCGCTTGGCCTCGAAGTGAACGCCGAGCCATACACCGGCAAAATAGAGGAAAGCCGGTACGATGGCAGCCTTGACGATATCGATGTACGGCACGCCGATGAACTCCGCCATCAGGAAGGCCGCAGCGCCCATGACCGGCGGCATCAGCTGGCCGCCGGTCGAAGCGGCTGCCTCGACAGCGCCGGCAAAGTTCTTGTGGTAACCGAGCTTCTTCATCATCGGGATGGTCAGCGAGCCCGTTCCCACGACATTGGCAACCGAGCTGCCCGAGACGGTACCCATGAGTCCGGAGGACAGGACGGCAACCTTGGCCGGGCCGCCGCTGGCCCAGCCGGCCACGGCATTCGCGAGGTCGATGAAGAATTTGCCGAGGCCCGTCGATTCCAGATAGGCGCCGAACAGGATGAAGAGAAAGATGAAGGTCGAGGAAACGCCGAGCGGGATGCCGAAGACGCCTTCTGTCGTGAAGTAGAGATGACCGACGAGCTGCTCCAGCGTCAGGCCGCGATGCGCAAGCACCCCCGGCATGTAAGGCCCGGCAAATGCATAGGCGATGAAAGCCAGAACAACACAGACCATCGGCAGGCCGACGATACGGCGCGCCGCCTCGATGACGAGCAGGATGCCGAGCGTGCCGACGACGAGGTCGGTGCTGGAAACCATGCCCGAGCGCAGGACAAGCTGGCGGTACTCAATGACGATATACGCCGGTGTTGCCGCGCCTAAAATGGCCAGCAGCAAATCAAACGGATGCAGCTTGTGGCGCGACCAGGATTTGCGCGTCGGATACAAGAGATAGACAAGCGTGAGGCCGAAGCCCAGGTGGACAGCACGCTGGAGCTGTGCATCGAGCACGCCGAACGTGGCCGTATAGAGCTGGAACACCGAAAACACGATGGCAATGGCCGAAACGATCTTGGCCATGAGGCCCGTATACATCATGGTATCGGATTCCTTGTCGTATTTCTTGAGGATGTCCTCGGGTGTGGATGCTGGTTTGTTTTTTTCGGGTTTATCTGTCATATGGATACCATCCCTTCCTGAATGCGTCAGCCGCACAGAGCACGGTAAAGCGGCGCGATGTAAAGATCGATGCGCGTGCCGGGTGCATACCGTTCATACAGCCGGTATTCCCTGCCCGCGACCGTCAGGGTGAGTTTCGTCCCGACTCCGGTACGCAGCTGGAGTGACGGGAAATGACGATGCATGTGATCGAATACATAATAATCCCCTTCCTGCCGGAACGCCCCTTCTTCCGCAAGGAAGGGCAGGCCGACGCCAAACGACTGGTATTTCGTCGAAAGCAGGTCAAAGCCATCGCGTTTCTCGTTCACTTCCAGATTTTCCATCACCGGCGTCTTCTGCACCGAATGGATGAAGTGAATGGAAAACGGCAGCTCCGGGCGTGCCTCCACGAGAGCCACCCGCTCGCCGGCTGCTGAGACGACAAAGCAGGGCGTCAGCAGCACGTCGAGCAGCCCGAGGCAGATGCCCAGCAGGCAGAGTACAATCGGAATGCGAGCATTGCGCAGCAAAAAATCACCATCTTCAACCAGAAAGAGACTTCCCGCCATCGCCCCATGCGCACCTGCACGAGAAGCTTCCCCGCAACGAGTGCCGGGCCGCCGCTCCGCTCAGAAGAACTGCTGCCGGAGCCATGGAAGGAAGTCTCTATCCCATCATGAAACAAAATCTGTATTGACAGCGGCAAAGGAGCCGCTCTTGTCACCGGTCAGATGACGTTCATTCCTCATTCCTTGAAGAACTTCTCTGCGCCGGCATTCATATCGAGGGACATGCCCTTCATGGCGCCCTCTTTCGTGATGAGCTTGCCGACGGAATGTGCTGCCTGGAGGCGGTCAAGGTTCGTGAAGAGCGCCTTGGCAATTTCATAGCCCAGCTTATCGTCCACCTTATCGGATGCAACGAGCATAGCCATGACCGAGATGGTCGGGACATCCTCATCAAAGCCGGCATACGTGCCAGCCGGTACCGTCGTCTTCGTGTAGAACGGATACTTGGCAATCAAAGCATCAGCCTTGTCCGCATCCACAGGCAGCAGGCGAATCTTGTTCTGCGAAGCGATATCCTGTACGGAGGAAGTCGGATAGCCAGCCGTCAGGAATGCGGCATCGACGTTGCCATCCTTGAGGGCGCTGGCGCCTTCCGCAAAGGACAGGTACTGGACATCGATATCATCATACGTGATGCCATATGCCTCGAGGATCTGGCGGGCATTGGCCTCTGCACCGGAGCCTGCCGCACCGACGGCTACGCGCTTGCCCTTGAGGTCCGCGATGCTCTTGATGCCGGCCTTATCGAGCGTGACAAACTGGCAGGTTTCCGGATACAGTGTCGCGATGCCGCGGATGTTGTCGACCTTCTTGTCCTTGAACATCTCCGTGCCGTGAACGGCATAATACGTGATATCATTCTGGACAATGGCCAGGTCGACGGAACCATCCTTGAGCATGTTGATATTCGCCACCGTGGCGCCGGTGCTCTGCGCACTGGCGTTCATGCCTTCAATATCCTTGTTGAGGATTTCCGCCATCGCACCGCCGATCGGATAGTACGTACCAGCCGTACCGCCCGTGGCGATATTGAGGAATTTCTTCTGTGAACTTTCGCTGCCACAACCTGCAAGCATGGCAACACTGAGGACTGCTATGATACCCACAGCCAACATTTTGGTGAATGCATGTAACTTCATCGAAAACGCCCCCGCTCTCATACAAACATGTATTAACAAATATATTACGTATAAGAGTATAACATAGATTATATACAGTAATCAAGCCATTGAAAAAGAATACATGTAATTATGTAATGTTTATCTGTATACAAAACACAAAAGGAGCCTTATCCCTTCTGTGGGAAAAGGCTCCTTTGCCTGAAAAACCGATGGCTGCACAGCTTTTCCTGTGCGGCGCATAAATGTCCTCAGCCGATCTTGGCCGTATGGATGACCTCGTAGCCCTTGGCCTCGATCTTCTTCTTCACGTCATCGACATCGGGAATATCGCCGCGGACGACGATTTCATACTTGCCGTACGGCTGACGGCAGGTCACGAGGCTGTCGATGGAAAGGCCACACTCCGTGAAGATGCCGGCAATATCGTGAACGACGCCGATCTTGTTGTCGACGAGCAGCGTCAGGCGCGTCTTGCCCTCCTGCAGGCCCATGACATCAACAAACGTCTTAAAGATATCCGTCTCCGTGATGACACCCACGACCGTGCCGACTTTAGAGACAACCGGCAGACCGCCAATCTTATGCTTGTACATGATGAGCGCCGCTTCCTCGATGGTGGCGTCCTCATCGACCGAAATGACCGGTGTCTGCATGACATCCGAGATCTTGAGCTTTGCGAGGAGCGACCGCTCCTCATAGCGCGAGAGCGTCGTGGCCGGCGACGGCATCACGCGCATGAGGTCCTTGTCGGAAAGGAAGCCCACGAGCTTGCCATTCTCCACAACCGGCAGGCGGCGGAAATGCCCCTTCCGCATCGCGGAAGCCGCTTCGTCCACTGTCGTATCCGGCGTTACCGTCACCGGGTTCTTCGCCATGCGATTTGCTACAAACATCACTTCATCCCCCTTACATCCTTTGCCTGTACTTTGCCGAAATACTTCGCTGCCAGCACGGGAAAATCCTGCCATAACTGCGGATCAGCCGCCCAGATAAGCCTTGCGGACATCCTCGCTCGCAGCGAGTTCCTGCGCTGCACCGGACAGGGTAATGCGTCCCGTCTCGAGCACATACGCGCGGTTGGCAATCGAAAGCGCCATATTCGCATTCTGCTCAACGAGCAATACGGTCGTGCCACTCTTGTTGATGTCCTCGATGATGTGGAAGATTTCCTTGATGAGCAGCGGCGCGAGACCCATGGAGGGCTCATCGAGCAGCAGGAGCTTCGGACGGCTCATGAGCGCACGGCCCATCGCGAGCATCTGCTGCTCGCCGCCTGACAGCGTGCCGGCCGACTGATTCCTGCGTTCCTCAAGGCGCGGGAAGAGCTCAAAAACCTTCTTGAGATCCTTCTGGATGCCTGCCTTGTCCTTGCGTACAAAGGCACCGAGATCCAGGTTCTCCATGACGGTCATCTCCGCAAAGACGCGGCGTCCTTCCGGCACCTGCGAGATGCCCTCGCGGACAATCTGATGAGCCGGCACGCCGGCGATATTCTTCCCCATGAACGTGATGGAGCCGTTCTTCGGCTTCAGGAGGCCCGAGATTGTGCGCAGTGTCGTCGACTTGCCGGCGCCGTTGGCACCGATGAGCGTCACGATCTCGCCCTGATTGACCTCGAGGCTGATGCCCTTGAGTGCATGGATGGCACCGTAGTATACATCGATGTTATCTATTTTCAGCATAGGTTCTGCCATATACATACCTGCTTTCCGTACTTTTCACCTGATGGACGGCGTCATTCGCCGCCCAGATAAGCCCGGATGACCTCCGGATTCTGCTTGATCTCGTCCGGCGTCCCCTGCGCGATGACCTCGCCGTACTCCAGCACATAGATGCGCTCGCAGATGCCCATGACGAGACTCATATCATGCTCGATGAGCAGGATGGTCAGGCCGAATTCATGGCGGATCCAGCGGATCATATCCATGAGTTCCTTCGTCTCCTGCGGGTTCATGCCGGCAGCCGGCTCGTCGAGCAGCAGGAGCTTCGGCTTGGCCGCGAGCGCGCGGGCGATCTCGAGGCGGCGCTGTGCGCCGTATGGGAGATTCTTCGCCACTTCATCCGCTTTATCCTCCAGATGGAAGATCTTGAGCAGTTTACGGCTCTCCTCCTCGATAGCCTCCTCCTCGCGGAAGTAGCGCCCGATGCGCAGCACGGATTCAATCAGTCCGTATTTGACATGATAATGGAAGGCAATCTTGACATTCTCCAAGACCGTGAGCTCAGAGAACAGGCGGATGTTCTGGAAAGTACGCGCGATGCCGCGCTGCGTGACCTGGTACGGCTTGAGGCCGACGATGCTCCTGCCCTCGAAGGAAATGTTGCCCGAGGTCGGCTGATAAACGCCGGTCAGCATGTTGAACACAGTCGTCTTGCCCGCGCCGTTCGGACCGATGAGGCCGACGAGCTCGCCGCGGTTGAGACGCAGATTGAAGTCAGACACAGCCTTGAGGCCACCGAAAACCTCCGAAACGTTTTCGGCGAGCAGGATTTCATTCATATCACTCATGCGGCGTGCCTCCTTTCTTGAAGATACGGCGGAAGATGCCCATATTCGTGACTTCCATGTAGCCGAAGAGGCCCTGCGGACGATAAAACATCAGAAGAATCAGCGCGATGGCGTAGATGATCATGCGGAACTCCGGCCAGCTCGCGAGGGCCGCCGAAATGAACGTGACGACGAAAGCACCGGCAATCGAGCCCGTGATCGAGCCGAGACCGCCCATGACAACCATGATGAGGTAATTGAAGGTCTGCATGAAGGTGAATGACGACGGGCTGATGATATAGAAGCAGTGCGCGAAGAGTCCGCCCGCCACACCGGCAAACGCCGCGCCAATCGTAAAGGCCATGACCTTGTACTTTGTCGTATTGACGCCCATGGATTCTGCCGCGATCTCATTCTCGCGGATGGCCAGGCAGGCGCGGCCATGGTTTGAGTTGACGAAGTTCTTGATGAAGAACAGCGTGAACAGCATGATGAAGAACACCCAGGCAAACGTCGTGTTGTGCGGGATGCCCTTGAAGCCGGCTGCACCGCCGACATACTGGATGTTCATGATGACGATGCGGATGATTTCGCCGAGGCCGAGCGTCGCGATGGCCAGATAGTCGCCGCGCAGGCGCAGGGTCGGAATGCCGACGAGGAAGCCCAGGAAGCCGGCTGCAATGCCGCCGGCAATCAGCGCGAGGCCGAACGGCACATGGAAATTCGTCGTGAGCACGACGCCGACATAGGCACCGACGGCCATGAAGCCGGCGTGGCCGAGGGAGAACTGGCCCGTATAGCCGTTGATGAGGTTGAGGCTCGCGGCCAGGATGATATTGATGCCGATGATGAGCAGATTGAGCTGCCAGAAGGAACTCAGGATGCGTCCCGTGATCATTCCCTGCAGCACGGCAAACAGGACCAGGGAAAGGGCGAGCATGATCAGATCATTTTTACGTAAGTACTTCATATGCTCCCCTCCTTACACTTTTTCTTTCGTGTTCTTGCCGAAGATGCCCGTCGGGCGGACCAGGAGCACGAGAATCAGAATGGCGAAAGCCGCGGCATCGCGGAACGTCGAGGAAATGAAGCCCGAGACGAACGCTTCGACGACGCCGAGAATCAAACCGCCGACCACGGCGCCCGGCAGGATGCCGATGCCGCCGAGGACAGCCGCGACAAAGGCCTTGAGGCCCGGCATGATGCCCATGAGCGGATCGATGGAATTGTAGTAGATGCCGACGAGGACACCGGCGACAGCTGCGAGCGCCGAACCGATGCCGAACGTGATCGAGATGATGCGGTCCGAATTGATGCCCATGAGCTCGGCCGTCTCCGTATCGAAGGAGGCCGCGCGCATGGCTTTGCCCGTCTTCGTCCGCTGGACGATGTACGTCAGGATGACCATGAGCACTGCCGTGATGCCGAGGATCAGCATCTGCTGACCGTTGATGACGATGCCGCCGAGGGAATCGATTGTCACGGCGACATCGCCGAACATCGCGGGGAACGTGCGCGGCGTCGGCGAAACAAAATACATCGTCGTGTACTCCAGGAAGAACGAGACGCCGATAGCCGTGATGAGCACGGAGATACGCGGTGCATGGCGCAGCGGCTTATAGGCCAGCCGCTCGACCAGCATGCCGAGCGCGCCCGTAACGACAAGCGAGATGAGCAGTGACGGCACGATTGAGAGATGTGCCTGTGTGATGGCAAAGAAACCGATGTAAGCGCCCACCATGTAGATATCGCCATGGGCGAAGTTGATGAGCTTGATAATACCGTAAATCATCGTATAGCCTAACGCAATGAGGGCGTAGATGCTCCCGAGCGATATGCCGTTGATGAGCTGCTGCAAGACTTGATGCAAGACTTCCATAGAGAGCTCCTTCCATACAGATGGCAAGAGGCCGCATTCCTGCGGCCCCCTTCTATTCGCTGTTCCTTACTCTTCCGGCATGATCTTGGCAACCATTACGCGATCGCCATTCTTGTTCTCCAGGATGACGGCCTGCTTGATCGGGTTGTGGTTCTTGTCCATCGTGATGGTACCCGTACCGACCTTGAGGTCCTTTGTCTCCTCGAGAGCCTTCTGGATCTTCTCCGGATCTGCGCTGCCTGCACGCTTGATGGCATCGGCAAGCATCTTGCCGGCATCATAGCCGAGAGCAGCGAATACGTTCGGCATATGACCGTACTTCTTCTGGAATGCTTCCACGAACGGTTTTACGGATTCATCCTTATCGGAGTAATGGGTGCTGAAATACGTGTTGTTCAGGGCATCGGCACCGGCAATATCCGTTACTTTCGAATCATCCCAGCCATCCGTGCCGAGGATTGGGCTCGTGATGCCGAGCTCGCGGGCCTGCTTGACAATCTTGCCGACCTCTTCATAATAAGCCGGAACAAAGATGACATCGGCATTTGCCGTCTTGATCTTCGTCAGAGTGGCCTTGAAATCCTGGTCCTTGGCAAGGAAGGCTTCTTCCATGACGACTTTGCCGCCGGCAGCTTCAAACTTCTCCTTGAAGACCTTGCCGAGGCTCTTGGAGTAATCCGTGCTGTTGTCGACATAGATGACAGCTGTCTTGGCCTTGAGGTTCTCGCTGGCAAACTTCGCCATGACCGTGCCCTGCTGCGGGTCGATGAAGCAGCTGCGGAACACGAACGGCTTGACCTGACCATTTTCTACCGTGACATCCGGGCTCGTGGCATCCGGCGCGATGATGGGGACCTTGTTATCCGTCGCCACCTGAGACTCGGCAATGACGTTAGCCGTGACAGCCGGGCCTACGAGAACCGATACTTTATCATCCGAGATCAGCTTCGTCGCGGCATTGACGGCCTCAGACGCCTCTGACTTGTTGTCGGCCGTGACGAGCGTGATCTTCTTGCCGTCCACGCCGCCGGCATCGTTGATCTCATCGATGGCGAGCTTCAGGCCGTCGAGTGTCGCACTGCCGTAGTTGGCGACGTTACCGGTCATCTCGAAGTTTGCACCGACCTTGATCTCATTGCTATCCGATTGGCTGCCGCAGCCTGCCAGCACGCCGCCCATCAGCATCGTGCCAATGAACACGCTGGCGAGTTTCAAGCTTTTCTTGCTGAAATTCATACGGATTCCTCCCTTTTGCTTTCCCAAATCTCTATTGCATTTCCATGCGATGCATTCATTATAGTTTACACCTTTACAATAGTCAATAGCTTGTATTAAAAAATTGCACCGATACACCTATTTTGTTTTTCTAAAACGGACTTTCCTCGTGTTCTATGCGAACTTGTATCGTTGAAACGGAAAAAATATCTAAAAAGTACACGAAGTAAAGTGTAAGTTTACACTTTTGTTGTATACTTTGTGCAGCTATGCATACGCAAAAGAGCACGGCCAAAGCCGTGCTCCATTCTGAAAGGGAATCAATCCCTGATATATACTTCCAGATCTTGTCTGCCAAAACTCAATGCTTCTTCATGTGTGTCGAATGCCACATCGATGCGGTTTCCCTGGATGGCCCAGCCGATGTCTTCAGCTACAGCCTCCCCGTAACCCGGGATATAGACATGTGTCCCGAGCGGGATCACACTGGGATCCACTGCGATAACCCCGTAGCGGACACGCGTCCCCGAGGCCGTATAGCTCGAATTGCCGGGGTCTTCGGCACTGTAGGCCGTCGCATTCACATAAATCACGCGGCTGCCGCCGCGGCTCGCCAGTCCCTCTTCGGGGCCGTCGTATTCCTCGCCGCCTGAAAGCACCCAATACGTGCCGTTGCCGCAGATGCCGTCCGTATCCAGCCCATTGGCCTTCTGGAACGCCTTGATGGCGGCCACCGTCCTGGCACCGCAGATGCCGTCAGCACTGTCATCGAGCCAGCCCTGCTCGATGAGCAGCGTCTGCACCCGGCGCACAGCCTGACCACGCGAGCCCTGTTTGACGAGGATCGAAGAAGCGAATGCTTCTGTCGTAAAGGAGAGCAGGGTAAGGGTCACCAGAAGAACCATGGAAAAAAACCATCGATTATGCAAGTGAAAACACCTCTCTCTGAATATCCACTCAAAAGCACATCTATCTATGACATATCTACTCCATCATTTTACCATAACAGACAAGCGTCCGTCAAAAAAGCCTATTTTACGAGATGGAGCCCCGCCGGCTGGGAAGGCGGCTCTTGAGGGCTTTCCTCCTGTATGGACTCAGAAGACTGTGGTGACTGACTCTTGCGCCCATGGTAGCAGACGTTCAGCAGGATGCCCATCGACGCCATCGTGACGATCAGGGATGAACCGCCGTAACTGATGAACGGCAGCGGCACACCGACGACCGGGAAGGCGCCGCTGACCATGAAGAGATTGCCGACAGCCTGGCCGACGACGAGCAGCATGATGCCGATGGTCAGGATCTGCCCATAGAGATCCTGGGCGCGGCTTGCGATGTAATAGCAGCAGATGGTCAGCAGGAAGAACATCAGGATGACCATGAAGACGCCGATGTAACCATGCTCCTGGGCGAAAATGGCAAAGGCGAAGTCCGTGTGGGCCTCCGGCAGGTATTCATACTTGCTGACGCCCGTGCCGAGTCCCATGCCCCAGAAGCCGCCCGAGCCGATGGTCGACATGGACTGGACCGCCTGATAACCTACGCCCTGCGCATCGCTCCAGGGATCATACGTCACACGCACGCGCTCCAGGCGATAGGGCTGTGAGACAATCAGGGTGGGAATCACGACGAGGGCACCGAGCAGCAGGAATTTGAGATATTTCCACGGAATGCCGACGGTAAAGGCCATGAGGAACGGCACACCAAAGACGATGCAGGCCGTGCCCATGTCCGGCTCAAGCTCGACGAGTCCTGCCACAACTGCCATCAGGATGTACGGGCCGCTCCAGACCTTGATGGTTCTTCCCGCCTTGACCTGGACCGCAAGGTAATTGGCCGCCACGAAGATGCCGAGAAGTTTCGCAAACTCAGCCGGCTGAAAACTGAAGCCGCCAACGGACAGCCAGCGCCGCGCACCATTGACCACATTGCCAAAGAACAGAACGGCCACCAGTGAAGCGACGACAAAGAGCAGGAACCAGGGCAGCCATCTACGCCAGCGGTGGTAATTGATCCGGCTGCAGACGAAGCAGACAGAGATGCCGATGAGCAGCCAGATGACATGGCGAAGCAGGAAATAATACGGATTGTTGTATTCCGTAGCCGCCTTGACAAAGCTCGAGCTGAACACATTGATGGTCCCCAGCAGGAGCAGCACGGCCATGATCACAATAACCGGTTCTGCCTCGTTGCTCCAGAGGGTTTTCCGGATACGCATCAAAAAGCCTCCTTATGAGAAGTCAATCAAAGATGACTTCGCAGCGATTGATCTTCTCGCCGAAGCCGCTGAACTTGCGTTCGTATTCCGTCATGATATTGTCCGGACGATCTTCCGCGTGCAAATCGAAGGAGATATCTTGGACGCGCAGGCCGGCTTCTTCAAACTGTTCCAGCGAAAAATCAAAGAGCGGACGATTATCCGTCTTGAAGTGCAGCTCTCCGCCTTTCTTGAGAAGCTGACGATATTTCTCGAGAAAGCCGACATGCGTGAGACGGCGCTTCGCATGGCGTTTCTTCGGCCAGGGATCGCAGAAATTGATGTAGAAGCGGTCTACCTCGCCCGGCGCAAAGATATCCTCGATGTGATTGATGTCAAAGACCAGCAGGCGAACATTCTTGAGTTCCTTTTCCGCGACCTTCTTCGCAGCAGAATACAGGACATCCTGTTGCATCTCGATGCCGATGTAATTGTTTTCCGGATGACGTTCTGCCAGCTGGCTGATAAAATCGCCCTTGCCCGTGCCGAGCTCGACGTGGAGCGGGGCCTGGCGGCCAAAGATTTCCGCCCACTTGCCCTTCTTCTCCTCGCCGATTTCCTGGTCACGGCTCACGACAAAATCATCGAATTCATGGATGGCCTCATCGACCCATGGCTTTCTTCTTAAACGCACAGTCTGATCTCCTTATTTCTTCTCGAGATTGTATTTCTTCAGATAACGGTAAAGCGTCACGCGGCTGACATTCAACAGATTGGCGAGACGGCTGACATTGCCGCCCGCTGCCTGCCAGGCCTTGACGAATACATCCTTATCCTCTTTCCACTTGTTGTCCGGCTTCACATCGCCCATGAGGCTGATGTCCTCGGGTGCGATGGTATCCTTCGTCGTATTGAAGAAGGCGTACTCCAGCACGCTCTGGAGCTGCTTGATGTTGCCCGGCCAGTCGTAATTGCGCAGGACATCGTCCGTCTCCTTGAGGATGCGTTTTGGCTTCATCTGATGCTGCTCGGCAAGCTCGGCGACGATATGCTCAGCGAGCTTCGGGATGTCCTCGCGGCGGCTCCTGAGAGGCGGTACGCGCACGACGCTCTTCGAGACGATCTCGTAGAGTTCCGGGGCAAAGAGGCCACGCTCCGTCAGGCGCTTGAGATCGCTGTCACAGGCCGCGATGATGCGCACATCGATATCGCGGTAGACGTTCTCGCCGATGCGGCGCGTCCTGCCCGTCTTGAGGGCATTGGCCAGTTCGACGGCGATGTTCTTCGGCATCTTCTCGATCTCATCGAGGAACAGCGTGCCGCCCGAAGCGAGCTCGAGGCGTCCCTGATGGCTGACCTCCGGGCTCATCATGACACCGAAGAGCTCCTGCTCGAGAAGTTCCGGCGTCGTATCGCCGCAGCGCAGCGAGATGAGCGGGCCTGCCGCGCGTGGGCTGGCCTGATGGATGCCGTGTGCCATGCGCTGCTTGCCGGTCCCCGCCTCACCCTGGATGAGGATGTGATGCTTGTTCTTGGCCACACGGGCAGCCTTGGCGCGCACGCTGGCAAAGGTCGTGCCCTCGCCCACCATCGAACTCAGGCTGTATTTGGCCGTATAGCCTGCCGCATGGGCCACGAGCGTGCGCAGGTCCTCAATCGGCATCGAGACGACGACCACCGATTCGACCGCGCGGTCGGCATCGCGCTCGAGCGGCACGACCGTCGTGATGTCCTCATACGTCTTCTTCGGCGTAATCCACGTCACTTCCTTGTTGTACGAAGGCACACCATTGAAGCCCTTGTAGATGGGCGTATGCTGGTAATTCATGATGACGTCGTTGAGATTGGACGTATACTTCTTATCGCCGTCCTTCTTCGCACCGATGCCCTCGAGGCGCGTATGGCCGAGCTCATTGGCATAAGCCACCTCGCCGCCCGGCATGACGTGGTAGACGGCAAACGGCGTCGCATCGAGGATGGCCTCTTCGGCCTTTATGCGAATCGACTCCGTCAGATGCTGCTCGAGTGCGTTCTTCATCGTATAGAGCAGCGCGATGATGGCATCCTGCGGCAACGGCACCTGCTCCATCGACACCAGCGTGATGATGTAGTGGAATTCGCCGTTGACCTTGATTGGCGCCGAGCACGCATCACCGAGCTGGCACTCCTTGATCCACATCTCCGGACCAAACATCCAGAACGCCGTCTGATGTGCATAGGCCACGCTGATGCTCGACGTGCCGATATCCTCGATGCCGACGCGCACACCCTCAATCTCGCCCGGCGTCATCTGGTAGAACGGCAGCGAATAACTCTTGAGCACGCGGCATTCCGCATCGATGAGCAGCAGCGACAGATTGTACTCCTGGAAAAACTCACGGATTTCCTCGCTCAATTTGCCCAGGTAGTCAATGGCATCCTGATGCTTCTTCTGCAGATCGGCAAACTCATCCTTTGCCATCTTGCGCGTCACGTCCATCGTCTCCGTGCCAATGCCAAGCTCCTTGCTCTTGAGCCACGATTCTGCCACCCAGGGATGCACGTTCGGGTCAAGCACTCCCTCTTCGACAAATTTCTTATAGTAGCCTTCCAGCTTGCTCCTGCTGCGATGTTCTCGGATCATAAAAATCCCTCCAACTCTTTTATTAGAACCGCAAACGGTCTGCTTTGCGAAATATCGTATCTTTTATTTTAACAAGCATCGTTGACACCTGCAATTCTTTTTGCAAAAAAGTTTACAAAAATGTATAATATGGGGTGATTACATGTAAAGAAAGATAGGTGTACCGTTATGGCAAATCAGTACAAAAAATTGCAAAAAAAGCTGTATTCCCAGAAAAATTCGTCAAAAAAGACGCCTGAGCCCAAAGTTGGCAAGGATTACATGCTGCTGATTTTAATTGTCTTCACTGTTTTTGTGGGGATTGCCGGCTGGTCGCAACTTGATGTCATGAATCGTTCCATGTACGCTTTGCTGACGATTTCACTGTCTCTGACTTATATCCGCCGTCACGCCAAGCTCAGTGAAACCATGCAAGTCATCGTGGAACGGACCAGTCTGGTTTGTCTTGGTTGTGCTGTTATAGTCTTTTTCGTTGTTCTGTATCAGCAGTTCTTCGGGTAAACAATACCTCCGCCTTCCCAACATGTCAAAAAGCTGTCACATCTTCCGGATGATGACAGCTTTTTTCATTCCATATTTTCCCAACAGAAAAAGCTCTGACCGAAGTCAGAGCTCTCATTATTTGTCGTGAAGGAATTATTTATGCTCCCAGATATCAACGCGGCGGTTATCGGCTTTGCCCTGATCCGTTGCGTTCGTGGATACCGGGTTGTTCTCGCCTTTGTAGTCAAGGCTCATGCGGCTGCTGCTGACACCGTTGTCGGTTGCATACTTGGCCACATTGTCAACGCGGCGCTTCGACAGATCTTCGTTGTACTCCTGCGAAGCATCGGATACCCGAGGCCGACATTGAAGTTCCACTTGGAGCTGCTCTCATTGCTGGCAAACTTTGCCTTCGGTGCCCAGGCACCGAGATCCAGCTGCCATTCACCCTGCTCCCAGGAGGTCTGCGGAGCAGCACTTGCCATCGAAGCGGCCGTCGCCAGAGCCGTCAGCGTTGCGACGAGTACCTTTTTTCTCACAACAAAACCCTCTTCCCTATCATCACATAATGTATAAGCACAAATATATGTTTGTTGATTTTGTAGAACTGGCCAGTTCTTTCTGTTCAACAGAATAGCACGATTGTCATGGAACAAAACATACTTCATGCTTTTTTCATGTAAATTTTATCTTATTATAAGGCTTGTTGTACAACTTGTTCTTTTTTTTCTCATTATGAAAAAAGTTACTAAAAAGCAGCCTGCATCGCAGTGGATGCAGGCTGCTGATATCACACCTTGCAGGGAACGGCCGTTCAGCGGATGGCAATGGCCTCGATCTCGCACAGAGCACCTGCGGGCAGATTCTTGACAGCCACGCAGCTGCGGGCCGGTTTGCTGACGAAGTGCTTGGCATAGACTTCGTTGAACGCCTTGAAATCCGCGATATCCGCGAGGAAACACGTCGTCTTCACGACATGCTCCATATCCGTATCAGCCGCGGCAAGCACGGCCTCGATATTGCGGCAGCACTGTTCTGCCTGTTCCTCGATGGTCGTGGCGACAATCTTGCCGGCAGCCGGATCAATGGCAATCTGGCCGGAAAGATAGACGGTGCCGCTCGTGTGGATGGCCTGGCTGTACGGTCCTACGGCAGCAGGTGCTTTTTCGGTATGGATTGTTTTCATCTTGTACCCTCCCAAGTTCTTATCCTTATGGTACAACCATTGTACAACAAGCGGGAGGGAGTTACAAGTTTACACGTTGTATTTTCAGACTTTCATGCGTTTGATGCGCAGATGACCCTTCTCGATTTCCTTGCGGTGGCAGTGCGGGCACTCATTCTCGATGATGCCGGTGTAGCCGCAGACCGGATCGCGGTCAACCGGATGATTGATGGAGAAGTAGCCCATGTTGGCATCATGCATGGCGCGCACGATAGCTTCGAAAGCCTTGACATTCTTCGACGGATCGCCATCCATCTCGATGTAGGCGATGTGGCCGGCATTCTCAAGCGCATGATACGGCGCCTCGATGCGGATCTTGTCGATGGCCTTGATGGGGTAATAAACCGGCACATGACTGGAGTTGGTCATGTAATCGCGGTCCGTGACGCCCGGGATGATGCCGTACTTCTTGCGGTTTGCACGCTGGAACTGGCCTGCCGTGCTCTCAGCCGGCGTGCCAAACGTCGACCAGTTGCGGTGTTCCTCTTCCGTATAACGGTCCGTCATCTCGCGCATATGGCCGACGATCTTGAGGCCGAGCTGCTGCGCTTCCTCGCTCTCGCCGTGATGCTTGCCCGTAAGGGCCTTGAGGCATTCCGCCAGACCGCAGAAGCCGATGGAATACGAAGCATGCTTGAGCACTTCCTTGATGGAATCCGTCGGCTTGAGCTTCTCGCTGTCCATCCAGACGCCCTGTCCCATGAGGAACGGGTAATTGTAGACATGCTTCTGCTCGATGACGTGCAGTCGTTCCAGCAGGTAATCATGACTGAGCTGGATATAGTGATCATAGAGCTGCCAGAACTTGTCGAGATCGCCCTTGGCCTCGAGTGCCAGCTTCGGCAGGTTGATGGTCGTAAAGGAGAAGTTGCCGCGGGAACCGGATTCCTCCGGGCCGTTGACGTTGCTCATGACGCGCGTGCGGCAGCCCATCGTGGCAACAGCACTGTTGTAATTGCCCGGCTTGTAATACTGCAGGTTGTACGGCGCGTCGATGTTGACGAAATTCGGAAAGAGACGCTTGGCACTGACCTTGCAGGCTTTGAGGAAGAGATCGTAATTCGGGTCCGACGGATTGTAATTGATGCCGGCCTTGAGCTGGAAGACCGAGATCGGGAAAATCGGCGTCTCACCGTTGCCAAGGCCCGCCCAGATGGCATTGAGGACCTCGCTGATGACGAGACGGCCCTCAGGCGACGTATCAAGACCGTAGTTGATGGAGCTGAACGGCACCTGCGCACCGGCGCGGCTGTGCAGCGTATTGAAGTTGTGGATGAGTGCCTCCATGGCCTGATGCGTCTCTTCCACGACATCCTCACAGGAAAGGTGGTAGATGTTGCCGGCATCGAGACTCGTTTCCGTAGTCGGCTTATGGTACTCATCAACCAGGACGCTCTCCAGGGCCTTGACAATCGTCTCGACGCTCTCGCGTGCCTTTGGATCATCGTCATTCTCCGTATAATGGCATTTTGTCATGTCGAGCGCAGCGGCAAATTTCTGCTTGAAATCCGAACCCTTGCCGAACTGCGCCGCACCGAAGCGATAAATCATCGCCTTGTGCGCCTCATCGAGCACGGCCTTGCGGAAAGACTTCTTGACGCCTTCGGCCATGGCATAGTCGAACGCATTGATGCTCTGGCCGCCGAACATGTCGTTCTGATTCGACTGGATGGCAATGCAGGCCAGCGATGCATAGGCACGGATGGAATTCGGCTCGCGCAGGAAACCGTGGCCCGTGGAAAAACCGCCATGGAAAAGCTTCAACAGATCGATCTGGCAGCAGTTGAACGTGATCAGCGAGAAATCCTTATCGTGGATGTGGATGTAGTTCTCGCGGTCCGCTTCCGCAAATTCTTCATCGAGCACGTAATTGTCGACGAAATGCTTTGCACCCTCGGCACCGAGCTTCAGCATGATGCCCATGGAGGCATCCGTATTGATGTTGGCATTGTCGCGCTTGAGGTCCGAATCGACGGCATCGGCAAAGAAGATGTCGCGATACGCCTCCATCAGATGCTTCTGCGCCGCGCGGCGTTCCGCATGTTTCTGGCGGTACGTGATGTACTTCTTCGCGATATCGTAGAAATCGTACTTCATGAGCTCCTGCTCGACGATATCCTGGATCTCTTCGACGCTGACGTTGTCACGGTCCTTGATATCCCATTCAACCTGGCTCGTCACCTCGTCGATATCCTTTTCCGTCATCGTGCTGCCACCGTCCACATTGGCACCGGCAATGGCGTTGAAAATCTTTTCGCGATTATACGGCACGGTGTGGCCAGAACGTTTGGTTACGGTTTTTAAATTCATACTTCATCAGACGCCGCACCATATCGCTCATCTTGTGCAGCGTCACCCCGCCTCCCCTACATATTGTGTTTTGATTCATTGTGACAGGTATATATTGTAGCAGAGATGCCCGCATCTGGCAATCGGAAAAATTCTCCTAACGGACAGAGATACTCCATTATGGCCGCCTTTCAAGCGCTCCTGCCCGTTTTCTTCTAACCTCCAACAAATTGACGAAAGACAGGATATCAAGTAAAATAAGACGGGATTTTTATTTCAATTTTGCGGCACGAGATGAGGCCGCCAATCACCTTTAACGGATATTCTATCATTTAATGGATATTTTTTCAGAACCGAGGGAAGAACAACATGCTAGACTCTACGGAAAGGCAGGATCGTCTGATCCGCTGGCTGACGGCCGCGGGCATCTACTACATCTGCCTGATCGCTTTTTACATTGACATCGGCCAGGATATGGGTGCGGATTACTTCATACCGATCTTCGTTCCCGTCATGCTGGCACTCGTGCTGATCCAGTACGGCATGCGCGTGCCGCTTTTTTCCTGGGCAACGCTGCCGAACCTCTTCACAGGCCTGCTCTGGTGTGCAGCCTTTCCGCTGCTCTACACCTGGACGTACAGCCAGGACTGGTACATGTCCAAGATCTGCTTCGACTTCATCGTCGGCACATCGGAATTCATCCTGCTGACAGCCCTGGAAGCCGCCCTGTTCCGCCTGGGTCACGAGAAGATCGTCGCCGCCTTTATGGCGCTCCTGAACCTCATCGGCATCGTCATCCCCTTCATCCAGTTTGCCTACTACTGCATCGTCTGGCATTGCCTGTCGCCGGCCTCCCTGATGGCCCTCTACCTGACGAACTGGCGCGAGAGCATCGATTTCATCGAATCGAACGTCGGCATCCTGCCGGCCTCCATCATCATTCTCTGTCTCGCCCTCTTCCTCTACGCCTGCTGGCGCGGCCACATGGCCTTTGCGCGCCGTCTGCTGGCTGAGGATACGACGGCCGGCCGCATGGGTGCCATCGCACTCCTGACGGTATCGATGCTCGGCTCCCTTTACTGGTACCTGCCGCAGACCTCGATTGCTGACCTCTGGAAGGATGTCGACAGCTACGTAACGCAGACCCAGACGTACAGCATCGGCCATGACGAGCGCCTGAACAGCATGCATATCGAGGGCACGCAGACGCTGGCCGCCAAGGCCCCCGGCACCGTCATCGTCGTCATCGGCGAATCGGCCTCGCGCAATTACATGAAGGTCTACACAAATGACTACGAATACGACGATACGCCCTGGCAGAGCCAGAAGGCCGCGGACCCGAACTTCGTCTTCTTCCGGAATGCCTACTCTTCCTGGACGCAGACCGTCCCGACCCTGCAGCGCGCCCTGACGGAACAGAGCCAGTACAACGACAAGGAATTCTTCGAATCCGCCTCGATCCTCGATGTCGCCAAGAAATCCGGCTACGAGACATACTGGTTCAGCAACCAGGGCCGCTACGGCCAGTACGACAGTGCCATCACGCTCGTCGCCAAGACGGCCGACCATGCGGAATGGACGGATGACTCCTACAACTTCTCGGATAAATACGATGAAACCCTGCTGCCGTATCTCGCGCAGGTTGACCCGGCCAAGAACAACTTCATCGTCCTGCACATCATGGGCAGCCACATCTACTACAATAACCGTTATCCGGAAACCTTCAACACCTTCCAGGCTGACGACGGCTCATCCAGCATGACCTCCGCGGCATCCTACGCCAACAGTATCCTCTACACGGACTACATCCTCTCACAGGTTTTCGACTACGCACAGAAAAATCTCAACCTCAAGGCCATGGTCTACTTCTCCGACCATGGAGAAAACCTGACGATTTCGCATAACCCGGACGTCTTCAGCTTCGACATGGTCCGCATCCCGATGTGGATCTACATGTCGCCGGATTACCAGAGCGTCCTGCCGCGCCGTGCCAATGCCATGCGCGCACACCGTGACCGCTACTTCACCAATGACATGCTCTACGACACCATCTGCGGCCTTCTGAACGCCCCCTCAGAGCGTTACGATCCCGGCCAGGACTTCACGAGCAATACCTACCGCTTCACACGGGACACCCTGACCACCATGCTCGGCCAGTACCCGCTGACAGCCGACCCGGACGGCAGTCCGGAACAATAAACGACGAAACCTCCCTATGATTGATAATATTGCAGTCGACGGACCGTAAGTATTACTTTCTAGGGAGGTTTCTCTATTCCTTCAAAGACTCATAGCTAAAGCTTTACGGAATCCCTGGTCTAACCAGGGGTTTTCTGAATACAAAGACCGCCATTCATACAATGAATGGCGGCAAACATAGTAAGAACTTTCATACGGGATCTAAACTCAAACAGTGAGCCATGAGTTCCTTATTACGATATGACCTAGGGGAAAGGCCATATTCCCGCTTAAACATCTTGGCAAAATAGCTCGTATCATTGAACCCCACCTGATAGCATATGGTAATAATGCTATGATTTGTATTGGCTAAAAGCTGAGCTGCATGAAGCAAACGAATCTTATTGAGGTATTCACTTGGGGGCACCTCCGAGAGAAGAGAAAAGCAGCGATAACACTCACTCTTACTGACATTGGCGGCTTCTGCAATTTGACGGATGGAAATTGGTTCATTAAAATGCTTTCGTATGAACTCCACCATAATGCGCATGCGTTTTTCTCGAAGCATCTTACCGCGGCTTTGCCTGCCCCCCGGACGATGTGGGACAATAAGATAGAGACTGCGCCAGAGGCATATGAGTTTTTCTAGGACGAAAAGTTCATATGCCTCTTCGTCTTTATCGATGTCACGGATAGAAGCAAGCGCAGAAAGTACACGATTTCCCTCTTCATTGCTATTCTCGATAAGCAATGCATCTGGTAATTCCTGAATCAAAGGAGCGATATATTTCGTACACTGTATATTGCGTAAGAAATAGATAAATATCTGGGGATCTACCACAATATTATAACTTATCGTGCCGTTATCGGCCTTTTTCATAGAATGAATTGCCCGTGATGCAATATAGATTCCTGTTCCTTCCTTTACGGTATAGGCAATTCCATTTACTAAGAATCTGGCTCTGCCCTTTAATATAAGGTGGATCTCCATGCCATGGTGCCAATGGCTCGGAAAACTTCCATCTCGAAACGTATCAAATCGATCGACAAATTCTGCAAAAGGAACCATATAGGTCGACTCAATGTGCTCTTCCATAATCTCAGTATCCACTATCCTTGGCACATTCCTGTCCTCCTCATTTTGCATTTTGTCAAGACACCTTTATCTACAATCCAATCATATCCAAGATTTTCCCTTATTATATCGCTACGAGCTCTCGCATGCAATGCACAGGAAGCTATAATTCGATTGTATCAATATGATTCGAAGACATCTGTAATAAAAGCCTTGATTTCGTCCATGCCGGGAGCCCCTGGCGAGTTTGCAAAGGCAGCATCATGGGCAAAGAGCTTGGCTACATCCAAACAATCCTGGAGCGTATATCCAGACTCCCGGATGGATTTGATGCCGAGTGTTTTCATCAGGTTGGTGATGATATCCGCTATCTTTTCCGACAGCTTTTGTACATCCTTCTCCTCTGAATTGCTGAGCCCCAGTGCATCCGCCACCTCCAGGATATTCTCTGCCTTGCCATACTTTGCAGAATAGCGGATAGTTGCCGGTAATGCCCAAGCACACCCCAAACCATGCGGCACATGATGAACGGCACCAAAAGTTTGACTGAAACTATGCCCGATAGAGCAACCACATGCTGATATCGCCATACCGCCAATATTCGCAGCAAGCGACATCTTTTCACGCGCTTCCGCATTTCCCAGATCACGGACTGCTACTGGCAACCATTTCATGGTCAGACGAATTCCTTCCTTGCCGAATATATATCCGTACGGATTGTAATTCTTATTCGTGATGGCTTCCATACAGTGCGCAAGGACATCCATTCCCGTAGCAGCAGTGGGTCCAGCTGGCAAAGAATAGGTCAATACAGGATCAACAATAGCCATATCCGGCTTATAAACTGGCATTTCTTTTGTACCAGTCTCTTTATCAGCAATGACTGCCCACTGAGAAATTTCACTGCCGGTCCCTGCAGTCGTAGAAAGAGTAATAAGCTTCATAAGATGTTTGTCTTCTTGAATACCATAATAATCAGCAATGGTATTGCCTCCCTGGCTGATGATAATACCAATAGCCTTTGCTGTATCAAGCGTACTCCCACCGCCTACGGCCACAATACCATCGATCTTATTCTCACGGACAAATAACGCCCCTTCATCGCAGATTTCACTTGGCGCATCAGCTTGACAACGGTCAAACAGAAATACCTCGAGTCCGCCATCCTTCAAGACGTCAATGACCTGAGTTGCTACCTTGAACTCTATCAAAGCATGTTCTGTACAAACCATCACACGCTTCATACCGAGCTTTTTCGCCTGCACGGCTGTTTCTTTTGCTGCCCCTGTGCCAAATAACGTGGGGCAGAACGTATTCCACATATATGCACTCATATTGCTACCGCCTTATCAAAACAATGTATCCAAATATGTCATAACTGCTTCTACATCATAATGGAAGAAATGATAGAGTTCCTCCGCACTGCCAAAACCTGGATATACTTGCGGAATACCGAATCTCTTAAACGATTTGACAGAGGTTCCATGATTCATTAATGTATCAGCGACGGCACTAGCAAGTCCATTTTTCATAAGATGATCTTCCCAGACAATAATCCGACTGGTTTCCTCTGCTGCCTTCAGAACAAGTTCTTCATCTAATGGCTTCACGGTAAACATATCAATGATGCGAACGTCAATACCTTTCTTCTCCGCTTTTTGACCAACCTTCAGCGCATGACCTACCATCTCACCGCAGGCAATAATAGTAATGTCCTTGCCGTCCCGCAATACATGTCCCTTGCCAATCGTAAACTTTACATCATCGTCATAAAGAATCCGATTCTTCTTGCCAGGATCAATACGAATCGAAAGAGGACCCTCATAATCCATACTCTGCTCGATAATCTGGTGTACCTGAACAGGATCCGAAGCTGCGCATACCGTCATATTGACGAGCGATGAATATAATGCCATATCTTCCATCGCATAATGCGTTGATCCACCATTTCCCGTAAGACCCGAATAATTTGCAATGATACGTACTGGCAGATTCGGGTAACATACATCTGTTCGCACCTGCTCCAAAGCTCGCATACTCATGAAAGGCATCATACCGATAATGAATGGAACCTTTCCTTCATAGGCAAGACCAGCGGAAATCCCCACGACACATTGCTCAGAAATGCCTGTATCAATAAAACGGTCTGGATGTTTCTTCTGAAAGCCCTTGCAACCCCAGCCAATATCAGGAGTGAGAAGCCAGACGCGCTCGTCTTTATCTCCCAGAGATTCAATCGTATCACCGATAACGCTTCTGGACGAATTAAATTCATCCATTGTGATAGACTTTTTCATTTACTTTCCCTCCTTCGCTTCCTGATACGCTGTATCGAGATCTTTGAGTGCCTGCTCCAAATCCGACTCATTCATGCTTCCCGCATGCCATTTAATCTGACGTTCCATAAAAGAAATATTCTTTCCTTTTACCGTATTAGAAACAATGAGTGTCGGTTTATCGGTATCCGAAGCTGGAATAGAATCAAGCGCTTTTACGACCTGTTCCATATCATTGCCATCTGCAATTTCAATGACATTCCAGCCAAAGGCACGCCATTTGTCTGCATAGGGTTCCAATTTGACCGAGTCTTCAGAAAAACTTGTCATAAGCTGTTTATTACGATCAACCAAGGCAACGAGATTGCCGAGCGATAACGCATGCCCCATGATTGCGGCCTCCCAAACAGACCCCTCACATGTTTCGCCATCTCCCATAACACAGAATACTCGATGCTTTTCCCCATGCTGGCGAGCTGCGGCGGCCATACCAACGCTCAGCGCGAGACCATGTCCTAAAGATCCCGTCGATGCATCAAGCATCGGAAGCCTGTTCTTGCATGGATGCTGGCCGAACTTACTCCCCAGCTTCCCATATGTATCACAGATTTCCTCATAGGAAAAGAATCCCTTGCTCGCCATGACAATATACATAGCCACAGCTCCGTGTCCTTTACTCAGGATAAAACGGTCGCGTTCCGGGTTCTGTACCAACTCCGGCCCTACATGCATGGTATGGTGAAAAAGACATACAAGCGCATCCATCATTGACATATCTCCGCCCATGTGAATGCTGCCCTCATAGGCTCCACAGAGCAAACAAAGTTTTTTGCGCGCATCATAGGCCAAATCCTTCAGATGCTGTATTTCTTGCTTCGTTGCCATTTTTTATCCCTCCTAGAAGTCAATTGCAACAAAAATCTTTCCACACTGATAACTTGCAGCCAAATCAAGCGCTTCCTGATACTTCGTTGCCGGAATGACATGTGTCAAAATTTTATCAAGCGGCAGCACACCACTCTCGATAATCTGACCGACCTTGCGCATATAGTACTTCCCGAGGAACCCACCGTGGAGTTCCACTTCTTTTTTAAGAAGGATACCCACCTTGATTTCAGGGCGTGCAAGCTCATCATGGCCATATTGCAACACCTTGCCACGCGGGCGCACATACTCAATGCATTCTTCAATAAGCCCGCCAACTGCCTCAATACAATGATCGACACCTAGGCCATCTGTTTCCTCATGAATAACTTTTGCTACGTCTTCGGCTTCCGGGTCAACAACACGCGTCGCACCAACTTCCAATGCCTTGTTACGACGATATTCTACAGGTTCGGAAACAATAATCTTGCGACATCCACTAGCCTTCAGAAGAGCAATGAACATGAGTCCGATTGGTCCAGCACCTAAGACACATGCCGTATCACCCACATGGACATTGAGCTTTTCCAATGCATATCCGCAGCCTGCGAGCGGCTCAGCCATGCCCATCAATTCTGGCTTAGTATCCGGCCCCACCCGGTAAACGAATTTACTGGGCATGACAACATACTGAGTCAGGCCTCCATCTGCAAAAACGCCTAAAGTAAGTGCCTGGCCCTCAAATCCCGAATCCGGGCCAAGGAATACATTCTCGCATGCCTCAGGAAGGCCAGCCAAGCAATCATCGCAATGACCACAGGGACCATGCGGATCAATAATTACCTTGTCTCCTACTTTAAGGTGATTGACCGACGCTCCTACTTCTACAACCTCTCCACAAAATTCATGACCGAAAATAATATCTTTTTTGCAGGGATGGCGCTGCGGAGTTGCAAAGATATTGACATCTGTGCCGCAAATACAGCAACCATATATTTTAATCTTTACATCATCTGCTTTTTTAATTGTCGACACAGGACGTTCTTCATATGCAAACGTCCCTGGTCCTTTATAAATAATTGCTTTCTGCGTATCCATAGTGCTTCTCCTTTCTATTATTTAATCTCCACCCAACGGGAATCATTCTTAGCACTTTCAATAACAGCATAGAAGAATTTTACACCACTTACTCCTGTATCAACATTCGGGAAATCAAGATCATCATCCGTAAGAGGTTCATTATTGCAACGTTTCAAAATCGCAGAAATGAAGTTGCGGTAAACATTCGCAATCGCAATGTAATACCCCTCTGGATGGCCATAAGGAATGCGACCAAGTTTGCCAGCTGGTACATCAATGCCATCGCCCGATCGATAAAGAATCTGCGCTGCTTCACCAGCCCGTGCAAAGCGTACTTCATCAGGATGCGTCTGATGCCACTCTAAGGAGCCTTTTGTTCCGTAAATGCGGAGATTAATCTCATTTGGCGAGCCGCAGGCCACCTGGGAGAACCAGTACGCACCATGTGCGCCATTTTCATATTCAAGGATGATGTTATCATTGAGATCAAGCTTTTTACCAAATGTATCTGCTGTAGCAAGCAGGCGGCGGACTTTAAGTCCCGTTACATAATGAACAAGATGTTCTACATGCGTCCCATCATCAGCACAGGTATTTGAGATACCGCTATACTTTGGATCCGTACGCCAAATTCTCGTATTTACCTGTTCTTTCTCCGAGAGAAGCGGCAGGAAACATCCCTCCATATAATCCGCATTGATAGAGATGATATCACCAATATCACCGCGCGCAATCATCTGCTTCATGACCTTGCACATGACATAACCTGAATAGCAGTAATCAACCGCAAAAAGGAGATTCTTTTCTTTGGCAATACGTGCAAGTTCTTCTGCTTCTTCTGGCTTAAGCGTCAGAGGCTTCTCACAAACAACATTGATTCCATTTTCGAGGAATACCTTGGCTACTGAATAATGTACAAAATTTGGCGTACAGATTGAAACAAAGTCAATCTTTCCTGCTTCTTTTTTTGCCATTTCCGCTGCATCATAGTAGACACGTGACTTATCGACATGATATGCCTCAGCGCATTCATCATTCAATTCATCAATGGCTGAAAAACATCCACAAACAAGTTTGGCTCGCGGATCAAGAGCAATCGCCTTGCGATGACATTCACCAATGAGTGCCTTAAGATCGCCACCGACCATGCCATACGTTACCTGTTTTTTACGGTTTTCCATAATGCTTACCTCCATATCTTTACCTTTGCTAAATTTTTATTATCCTAAAATTTAGGATGAATCGCGTTTGTCATTACCAACCAACAATTGTTTCCATATATATAGACTGTCATCTGTATCTTCCTGCGGAAGATATTCAGGACAGATGGTCCCTTCATAACCTTTTTCTCTAAGCATATGAAGCAAATATCTAAAATTAATCTCACCAGTTCCCGCCTCATGACGGTCCGGTACATCTGCTAGATGAATGTATGGTGCAATGTCCAGATTCTCTCGTATATGCTCCCAGAGATTGCCATGCATGAGTTGCATATGGAAAACATCGAGCAAAAGCCGAACATAATCCGAATTCACCGCTCGAATAATAGCTGCACCTTCTTCTGTATCCGTAACTAACATACCATTGTCTGCACCATGGTTGTTGAGCGGTTCTAACAAAAGTGTTATGCCTGAAGATTCCAGCTTAGGTTCTAGTCTCATGAGAAGAGCCGTAATCGCAGCAATACCATCCGACTTGGTGTATTTATCGCAGAAATTCGAACAGCCTTCCTTTGTAAAATGGTTGGGAAACATAATGATATACTTCGTACCAAGTTTTTCGGCAACCTTTATGGTCCGCTCCACCCAGCGAATACATTCTGCCTGATGTTGCCGATGTTCGCGTCGGGTGAAATTCGCCAAATTGCGTCGGTCGA